>JBGTDP010000118.1:0-5916 GCA_041748255.1 Thermosynechococcaceae cyanobacterium
TGCTAACGATCTCAAGCTCTCTAAAGCCCGTTTGCTGATCTAATCTTCTCAGAAACGTAAACTCATCTGTTACCCCAATCACAATCTCAGCGGTTGTGTAGACAATACAGCCTGGGAGAAGATGACCGCCGATCACCTTACCCTCGCGATCGCCCAGAGCAATATGCAAATGAGCCCCGTTCAAAGAGAGTGTCCCCACCAGAGAAATAATTTCAAATTTTTGCTCAAGCCGGCAGGGAGCTACTTGATCTGCAAACCGGAGGGTGGCCTGCTTTAAGCTTCCGATACCGGTCAAGATAAACCCCGCCTGGATACCCTCACGACTTGCGGCTGCGCCTAGTTCTTCTTTTAAATCTTGATTGGGACTAAGTCTGAGGGCAAAAGTGTGCATTGGAGTTAGTCGTTCCCACGAGTAGGCAGGGGGCTAAACCTGAAATAGCTAAAATAGTAGCCTTGAACACCCTTAAATTGCATTCAAACTGTTTCTCTAGAAGGATGGAACTAAGGTACAGAATAAACTTAACCCGCTAAGCGTATTCTCAAAAACTACTCTAGACTATGTGAAGCAGTTGGATAAACTCAAAATTTGAAGTAATAAAAAGGGGGAAGGGGGTTCTAGTAATTTTTATCAGTCTGCGACTGCAGCTACTTAAGTGGCTCAGGTTTGGCGATAGCGGATTTAAACGAGCTTAGGTTGAAATTAGCCCTGAGGGTTGTGCAGCTTGGCACAGAAAGCCCAGGGGATGAACGTCGGGCTTTGAGGGGATAAAAGGGGAATTAATAAGATGGCTGATCCAGTTGCAATAGAGGTCCAAAATTTCTTTAAGCAGTACCTGAAGGGGGAGCGAAATTTTTTTAAGATCAATCTGTCCAAAGTAAATCTAAGTGGGTTGCACCTGGCAAAGGCAAATTTGAACCAAGCCAACTTGGGGGGCGCAAATCTAAATGGGGCTCATCTTCGCGGCGCTATGCTCAGTCAAGCTAACTTGAGAGGCGCAGCTTTATATGGGTCAAATCTTAGGGAGGCAAACCTACGGGGAGTTGACTGCCAGGGAGCCAACTTGAGTGGGGCTGATCTACGGGGAGCTGATCTGCGAGAAGCAAATCTGACAGCAGCCAGGTTGTATGGTGCAGATCTGAGTGAGGCCAATATCAGTGATGCTAATTTATCTAGGGCAAAGCTTTCTGGGGCTGTCTTGCGGTCAGCCAATCTTAAAAGAGCGATTTTAATTGAAGCAGAGATTAGCTGTGCCATCTTGCGGGATGTGAATCTCGTTCAAGCTGATCTAAGTAGAGCTGATCTAACTTATACGGTTCTGCACAGCGGGGATCTGAGTCAGGCAATCTTAACCGATACAGATCTAAGCCGCGCAGACTTAGATTGGCTGATTTTAGAAGGAACAAACTTATCGAGTGAACTGGTTTTAGACTGGACCTAAACTTACTGATTGTCTAGCTCAGGCTGTCTGGAAATGGTTTGTGCCGGGGCTTGGGCCGCATACATAGCTCGCAGCACAACTGCCGGATTAACCCATTGATCGGCATACTTCAGTCCCCAGTGCAGGTGAGGGCCTGTGGTTCGACCGGTCATGCCCACGCGACCCACTCGGGCTCCGGCCACAAGCTGTTGCCCTTCGCGAATCCAGAGACCACCGCTGTTCACGTATCTGCCTCTCAAATCGCGACCAGCATAGCCCTGCATATGGCAGTAGATGTGGGTCCAATTTCCAGACTGAACAACCACAGAGGTGCCGCAGCCACTATCGTCAGAGACTTCGATGACCTTGCCTGCCCACCAACTGCGAATAAAGCTTCCTTCTGGTGCTGCCAGGTCTAAGCCCCGGTGCATCTCAGTTGAGTAGCCCCCGGTGGCCGAAAGGCGATAACCGTAGGCAGATGTGTAGGCTTGAAAATTCTCAACTGGAAAAGATCCTCCCCGCCAGCGGACAAAGGCGACTTGGGTGGCATCTTGATCTGCATCCAGGGCCTTGACGATTTGGGCAGATCCGCTTAAACCCAGCAGGCTCAATCCTGCCAGCAGAAGCCAGCGTTTTGCTTTCATTCAGCACTCCTCAATATCCAGATGAACTGATGGTCGTTTTTATAACTTGCGATAGATAAAGATCCTGCCTCGAAATATCCTAGCCCACTCTGACAGCTTGTCAATCTGTAAAGTTTCGGCATTATCGGATCTTTACAGAGTTGTCCTCGGGGGGGTTTAAGAGAACTCCGCCTAATCTGCAAGTCAAGAGGCGCTAGGCTAAGTTAAAGCTGTTGGCTTTAAGCGCAGTGATCTGCACTTCAGAATTTGTACGCGCGTGGTCTTGAATTCAATCTTTGTCCAATCGGCACTTTCTCCCCAAACCTGGCCCTTTAGCCTGAAGTGGCTTCCCCCTTCAGCGTATTTAGTGGGTGGCGGGGTTCGAGATGCTTTAAGTGGTCATGAATTCAAGGACTTAGATCTTGATTTTGTCCTGGCTGAGCAACCGGTGGAAACTGCCAAAGCAATCGCCCGTCACTACCAAGCTGGCTTTGTGCTCTTGGATGCCCAGCGGCAAATCGCCCGGGTGGTTTTTGAGCAGGCAACGGCTGACTTTGCCCTCCAAGTGGGGCCAACCCTCACCAGTGACTTGCAACGCCGGGACTTTACGGTCAATGCGATCGCCTATGATCCCCATCAAGAAAAAATTATTGATCCGCTGCAAGGATGTCAGGATCTCAAACGCCGCTTACTGCGCATGGTTTCAGCTCAGAACCTGGCTGAGGACCCCCTGCGTCTCCTGCGGGCCTATCGCCAAGCAGCCCAGTTAGACTTTGAACTTGACCCTAGAACCCAACAAACAATTCATCGGCTGGCTCCCCTTTTAGAAAAGGTCGCAGCAGAACGGGTTCGAGTTGAATTAAGCTACTTGCTCAGTAGTCCTGCTGGAACGCCCTGCTTAAATGCTGCTTATCACGATGGTCTTTTGGATAGTTGGCTCCCAGCCGCAACGGCCTCCGGGCTAGGTCAAATTGCGGCGATGGATACCGCCGCCCAAATCCTGGTGCAGCAATGGCCAGACTTAAAAGACTCCCTTTCTCGCTGTATCAGCGATCGCGCCCGAGGTGGGGAGGCTGCCCGGCGGACTTTGCTGGTGACGACCAAGTTGGTTGGGCTTTTAGCACCTGATCCGCCCCAAGCGGCGGCGGATCTTAAACGGCTAAAATTTAGCCGCGGCGAGATTAACTTGGTCACTACTTTGCTCCAGAGCTTGCCCCAGGCTCAGCCCCTGGCTTTGGCAAAGATCAGCCGCCAAGCTCAGTATTTCCTGTTTAAATCAACCGGTTGGGCCTTTCCAGCCCTGGCGGTTCTAGCGGTTGCCCAGGGAGCCCCGGTTGCTGCGATCGCCCCGTTGATCCATCGCTACTTTGACCCTGAAGATCCCATTGCCCATCCCACCCCACTGCTTACGGGTCAGGATTTGATCGACCGGCTTCATCTGCGCCCAGGCCCCCAGATTGGTCACCTCCTGAGGGCCTTAGAAACGGCTCAGGCAAAAGGCAAAATTGCCACACCTGAGCAAGCAGTGGTCTTGGCCAGGGAGCTTGCCTCTAAAAACGACTAACGCTTGCTCCCAGATTTTCTCTTCTGAAATGCCAGTTACTGCTTGAGCCTGACCGGAATACACATCGGAGTTTCCACCAGCGGTTGCTGAGCCTGGAATGGGTGCCGATAGATTTTCAATCATCCCTGGCTAAGGGCTAGTCAAAGCCTAGAACTCAAATACAAATCATTTGGACTAACCAGGAAGTACAGTGGAAATCCTGCCTGCTGTTAAATACCCCAGCTAAGGGTATATTTTTTCCTCCAATCCAGGTGCAGCCTGCTCCCCCACTCTTGCTGGGGATCAGTTGGAATTTGCTAAAGTTACGGTATCCAGCAAATCTAAGGATTTTAAGGATGGTTCAGGAGCGGCTTAATCCACAATCAAGTTCAGCAGCAGGTCAACTCCCGCCGCTAGAGAATGGCGATCATCTAACTCAGCAAGAGTTTGAGCGTCGCTACCAGGCCATGCCCCATCTGAAGAAGGCGGAACTGATTGAAGGAGTTGTCTACGTGCCCTCGCCGCTGCGATTTGAACCCCATGCTGAACCCCACGCTAATTTGATTGGATGGTTGTGGACCTACAAAACTGCTACGCCCGGCGTCAGATTGGGAGACAATCCCACAGTCCGGCTTGATTTAGACAATGAGCCTCAACCGGATGCAGTTTTACTGATTGATCAAGCTGCCGGGGGGCAGTCCCACCTGAGTGCAGATTGTTATTTAGAGGGTGCGCCTGAACTAGTTGTCGAAATTGCTGCTAGCAGTGTCGCCAATGATCTGTACGACAAGAAAACAGCTTACCGCCGCAATGGTGTCAGAGAATATATTGTCTGGCAAGTCCTTGACCACAAGCTAGATTGGTTTATCTTGCGAGAGGGTAAGTATGAATCCCTGAAACAGGATGAGGCTGAAATTACTCGCAGTCAAGTGTTTCCAGGATTGTGGTTAGCTGTCTCGGCATTGCTGGCAGGGGATATGGTAAAGGTGCTGGCAGTTGTGCAAGAGGGGATAAATTCCCCCGAACATGTGGAGTTTGGGGCGCAATTAGATAAATCCCGGTAGGAAGCCGATGGGGTTAGCGATCGTTAAGGGACAAATGTCTGTAGAATCAGGTTGCTCGGTGGCAAAACTGCGAATGCCTTGATCATGATTGAGCCCTCCCTGGCACTTCAATTTACCTCTCCGGGTTCAACCCTGAATGTTGGCCCCCTGCAGCTGCGCTGGTACGGCCTATTGATTGCCTCAGCAGTGCTGATTGGCGCTAACTTGTCTCAGTATCTGGCTCGGCATCGAAAGATTAATCCAAATTTGCTCGGGGATTTAGTCATCTGGCTGGTAGTGGGGGCAATTCCCATGGCCCGGCTCTACTATGTTTTGTTTCAGTGGGATTACTACCGTCAGCACCCGGAGCAAATCATTGCTATCTGGCGGGGCGGGATTGCTATTCATGGGGCAATTTTAGGGGGAGTCCTAGCGACCTGGATCTTTGCCCGCCTGAAGCGTCTTTCTTTTTGGCAGTTGGCGGATCTGGTGGCTCCTTCCTTAATTCTGGGACAGGCCATAGGTCGCTGGGGGAATTTCTTTAACTCTGAAGCCTTTGGCAGCCCCACCGATTTACCCTGGAAGCTGCTGATTCCCCTAGATCGCCGTCCCCCTGGCTCTGAAGCCTTTGCCTATTACCACCCCACATTTCTCTATGAGTCCCTGTGGAACCTGTTGGTCTTTGGGCTGTTATTAATCCTTTTCTTTAAATTCCCCCAGCTTAAACGGGGAACGATTTTTTTGGTTTATGCGGCTGGATACAGTCTGGGTCGGCTATGGATTGAAGCCCTGCGAACTGATAGCTTGATGCTTGGCCCCTTGCGGGTGGCCCAACTGGTAAGCTTGGTTGGGATTGGGGTTGGGATCTTGGGCCTGGTCTGGCTGTACGGCTTGAAGCGAAGGTTACCAGATACCGCCCCAGAGAAATCCACACCCGCAAGCTTGAATACCAAGACTTGATTCAATTTTTTCATTACTTGGCAGCATTCATGGATCAAACTCATCCACCAGCTTCTCTAGCCCCAGGCGTCTACATTGTCGGGGCAGGTCCTGGCGACCCGGAGTTACTGACCGTCAAAGCCCAGCGATTGCTGGCGCAGGCGGATGTGATCTTGTCTGCCGATTCCCTGGTTCCCCGACAAGTTTTGGCAGGCGTGCGCCAGGATGCTGAAGTCATTTACACCGCCAACAAAACCCTGGAAGATATTTTGCCGCTGATGATTGAGCGGGTGCGATCGCAGCGCTCAGTTGTGCGGCTGCACTCTGGGGATCCCAGTCTCTACAGTGCG
>JBGTDP010000119.1:0-4407 GCA_041748255.1 Thermosynechococcaceae cyanobacterium
AGATCTTTTGGTAAAGATTCTCCTCCGTCATCCCGTCATGGCTCTCAAAGTCATGAGCCGTGGCAATCCCGTACCAAATCCGACGAGTAGTCGGATCTTGAGCGAGGTCCTGGCTAAATTTTGGGAATTTAGTTGCCATAAGTGTTTTGTTTCCTCCTCGCCCTTATCCTACTGAAAGTATTCGAGCTTCAAAAAAGGCCCAGGTGGTGACGATTCCGCCTAGCAAGTAGTGAGCAACGCCCACTGCTCGACCCTGAATAATGCTCAGAGCCCGAGGTTGAATCGCTGGGGCAACCTTCAGTTTGTTATGGGCCCAAACAATGGACTCAATTAACTCTTGCCAGTAGCCGCGGCCACTAAACAAGAACATCAAACTAAAGGCCCAGATAAAGTGAGCCCCTAAGAACAGCAAGCCATAGGCCGACAAGGCTGAACCGTAGGACTGAATCACCTGAGACGCTTGTGCCCATAGGAAGTCACGCAACCAGCCATTGATTGTGATCGCACTTTGGGCAAAGTTACCGCCGGTGATATGGGAAACTGACCCATCCCCGCCAACGGTTCCCCAGACATCGGACTGCATCTTCCAACTAAAGTGGAAAATTGCAATCGATAGGGAGTTGTACATCCAGAACAAGCCTAAAAACACATGGTCCCAACCAGAAACCTGGCAGGTGCCACCGCGACCGGGGCCATCGCAGGGAAAGCGGAAGCCCAAGTTAGACTTATCGGGAATCAAGCGAGAACTGCGAGCGAATAAAACGCCTTTAAGTAGGATCAAGACGGTGACATGGATCGTAAAGGCATGAATGTGGTGGATCAAGAAGTCCGCCGTGCCCAAAGCGATCGGCATCATGGCAACCTTGCCGCCAATTTCCACAACTCCACCGCCAAAAGCATAGCTAGCAGGCGCCAGCGCATTGGGGGCAGTGGCACCAGGGGCCAAAGTATGGATGTTTTGGATCCACTGGGCAAATATAGGCTGCAACTGAATTGCGGTGTCCGAGAACATATCCTGAGGACGTCCCAAAGCTCGCATCGTGTCATTGTGAATGTACAGACCGAAGCTATGGAAGCCCAAGAATAAGCAGACCCAGTTTAGGTGAGAGATGATCGCATCTCGGTGACGAAGCACCCGATCCAGAAGGTTATTCTGGTTCACGACTGGATCATAATCACGGACCATAAAGATTGCCCCGTGGGCTGCACCACCGACAATCAGGAAGCCGCCAATCCACATATGGTGAGTGAACAGAGACAACTGGGTGGCATAGTCCGTAGCCAAATAAGGATATGGCGGCATCGCATACATATGCTGGGCCACAATAATGCTCAAAGAGCCCATCATGGCTAGGTTGATTGCCAATTGAGCATGCCAGGAAGTCGTTAGAACTTCGTAGAGACCCTTATGGCCTTGGCCGGTAAAGGGACCTTTGTGATTTTCTAGAATCTCTTTCATACTGTGGCCAATGCCCCAGTTGGTCCGGTACATGTGGCCGGCAATGATAAAGAGAACTGCCAGAGCAAGGTGGTGGTGAGCGGTGTCAGATAACCATAAACCACCCGTTACCGGATTTAGACCCCCTTTAAAGGTTAGAAAGTCTGCATATTGTCCCCAGTCCAAGGTAAAGAAAGGCTTTAACCCTTGAGAAAAGCTGGGATACAGCTCTGCCATTAAATCCCGGTTGAGTATGAACTCATGGGGCAGGGGAATATCCTGGGGGGCAACACCAGCATCTAACAGTTTGTTAATGGGTAACGAAACATGAATTTGCTGGCCGGCATAGCCCAAGCACCCTAGACCTAGCAAGCCTGCTAGGTGGTGATTCATCATCGACTCCACATTCTGGAACCATTCCAGCTTGGGAGCTCGCTTGTGATAGTGAAACCAGCCGGCAAATAGCATCAGCGCCGCCATCACTAATGCCCCGATCGCGGTGCAATAGAGCTGGAAGGAGTTTGTGATGCCGTTGGCACGCCACCAATGGAATAAACCAGAGGTAATTTGGATGCCGTGGAAACCACCACCAACATCTGCATTCAAAATTTGTTGACCAACAATCGGCCAAACCACTTGAGCACTGGGTTTGATGCCCGTAGGATTGGCCATCCAAGCTTCATAATTTGAAAAACGAGCGCCATGGAAATACATGCCGCTCAACCAGATAAAGATAACGGCCAAATGGCCGAAATGAGCACTGAAGATCTTGCGGGATACGTCTTCTAGGTCACTCGTGTGAGTGTCAAAATCGTGGGCGAGAGCATGAAGGTTCCAAATCCAGGTTGTGGTTTGGGGACCTCTGGCTAAAGTGCGGTCAAAGTGACCGGGTTTGGCCCACCTCTCAAAGGAAGTAGGAACCGGATCCTTATCAACCACAATCTTTACCTTGTTCTCACCCTCTGGAGGGCTAATTGTCATCGAGACTCTCCTCTCTTGGACAAGGAAGGAACGAGAAATAACTCCACCTAAACTTTCAGAGTTAGGAATTTAAGATGAATGTCTTAGGTGAGACCTAAGGGACTTAAACCGAAAATGACTATGAGTATTGTCTTCGGTGGAGTTGTCATTAGTGAATTATAGGAGTCCTCACCACCGGTTTAGAGACAATTAACAATAATTAAGGTCTTTTAACGTCTAGCCGGGCCAGCAAGAGGATATTTTAAATTCTTTAGAAAAATTAAAGAATCAATTTGAAATTTTATAAATTAATCTTGCGATATTCCAGCAAGCCTGTTATTGCCTTTTTGAAGAAAGTTAAGGCTGAAAGCTGAGCCCCCAGTTGAGTATTCAAGCCCCCCAGTCTTTTCTTCTAGCTTGCGATCCTACATAGTCTCTCAGGGGCAAAACATCCTTAGGATCCTAGTTTTTTTTAACGGCTGAATTTCCTACTCTGCCGGGGCAGGAGCATTGAACTTCCGGTATAGTTCCCCTAGAGGAAAAAATCTCACCGAATTAGGGTTGGCAGGAGTGTGTTGCGTGTTTGAAATCAATTGGCGGCGGGCGATTGGCAACTTAATCACTCGCTTTGCAACCCTGGGGGTGATCTTGGGGTTAATTCTAGGGATGGGCGGTTGTGGTCAAAAGCCATTGGTTGTTGCTGGAGAGCGTCCTCCGCAGACAGTTGCTAAAGGGATTTCAGAGGTTTCTCCTCCAGAAGTAATTCAAGAATTAAAGCGATCGCTGGAGGACTACCAACCACAAGTCTCAATTGTGAGTCCCAAACCTGGAGCAGTGCTCAAAGACACAACCGTCTCTGTCGAGTTTCAGGTAGCGGACTTGCCGCTATTTAAGAACCCTGAATTAGGGATGGGACCTCACCTGCATGTGATTTTAGACAACGAGCCCTATAAGGCTGTCTATGATCTTAGCCAACCCTTGGTTTTTAAAGAATTGGCCCCCGGAACCCATACCCTGAGAGCTTTTGCCTCTCGACCCTGGCATGAAAGCTTTAAGAATGAAGGTGCCTATGATCAGGTGACCTTCCACCTGTTTGCCCAAACCCCTGAGAACAATCCTGATCCAGCTCAGCCAGTTCTGACCTATAGCCGCCCCAAGGGCAGTTATGGGGCTGAGCCAATCATGTTGGATTTTTATCTAACTAACGCCCCCCTACATCTAGCAGCCCAAACGAATCCAGATGATAATATTGTCGATTGGCGAATTCGCTGCACGATCAATGGGGCTAGCTTTGTATTAGATCGTTGGCAACCTATTTACCTTAAAGGCTTCAAGCCTGGAGATAACTGGGTTCAGCTAGAATATCTCGATGAACAGGGCAACCTGGTTCAGAATCGCTTTAATAGTACGGTTCGACTGATTAACTACGATCCCGCCCAGCAGGACACCCTCTCTAAACTGATGCGCGGTGACTTGCAGGCAGCCGATTCGCGCGGAATTGTCGATCCTAACTATGTTCCTGAACCGCCTTCCGAGGTTGCACCAACCCCAGCAGCTCCCGTTTCTCCCTCAGTAACACCAAGTCTCGAACCTTCTCCGGTCCCGACTCCTGAGCCCTCCCTGCAACCTGAAATCCCAGTACCACCGGTAACTCCGGTGCCCTTACCAATCCCTACTCCTGAAGTTCCTGATCAGCTAGAAGCCCAGGAGGAACCTACTCCTGCGGTAGCGCCAACCCCAGCCCAAGCAAAGCCATCCAAACCTTCTGAAGGATTCTTTGGTCGCCTACGAAGCCGATTTAATCGCTCAACGCCCCCCTCTCCAAGCTTGCCAACTCAAGTACCGGAGGTGATTGAAGCCCCTGAGCCAGAGACATTACCAGAAACTGCCCCTGAGCCTATCTTTCCCCTACCAGAACCCTCTCTAAAACCAACCCTTCCAGAAAGCCCTCCTAAGAGCGATCGCTTTCCAGAAGAAATGCCTGCTCAGCCTCAGGATTTAACCAACCC
>JBGTDP010000120.1:0-2115 GCA_041748255.1 Thermosynechococcaceae cyanobacterium
AGACCTAGGACATATTTGTGCAGTTGTCTAGTTTGAGTTTGCACGCAAGGAACTCCTCAAGAAATAGTTGTGTTAGACGGGTTTGCTGGAACCCTAGGGGCTTGGCATGAGGGGCAGATAGGGAAACAGCGGATGCCAGGCCATGATCGTTGCAGTCGTAAAAAAAGTAAACAACCAGAAAAAAATGGTCTTGGCCTTAATCTGTCTGTGGCCCCAAAGCCGGGAGAGTAACAACCAACTCCCCAACCAGCCGATCAGCAGCAAGGTTTCTTTGCCCGAGTAGCTACCAAGACTGCCATAAAGCTCATCTGGGTTGTGGCTACCAGGTATCCAACTGCCAAGTGCCCAGACAAAGTTATCCCAGTCTTTAGAGAGGTTGGTCAGGTGCTGATTGACCATCAGAAAAAAGCAGCCAAACCCGGCACTAACCAGGGCTGCCGCCGCTGATCCTGAGGCTGTTGGAGGGGTTTGAGACCCAGCAGCCAACTTGCCAGGGAAATTTTTGCAGCGCCGCCAAACCAGACCGTATAGAGGTTCAGGGGCAGGAGGGTAAAGTTTTTGCCGTGTCATTTCTTTGCCGTCATTAATTACAGGGACTACAGAGCATGAATTTTGGCAATCCCCAGACCCGTGACCAGGCCGCCGATCGCAAAAAACATCATCGCCATCAGTCCAATTGCGGTAGCCGCTAGCACCGGGCGATTTTGCGGCTCCAGAATCGCGTTTCCGTACTTCCAAAGAATCCAGGTACAAGCGACCCCCAAGGGCAAGGTAAAAAGCACACTAAATTCGTGGTATTCCATGAACAGGTAATGAACCAAGGGGGTATTCTCAGTTAACCAGGCGCGGGCACCTCCCAAGGGAGCGCGGTAGCGGGTGTAGGCCCAGTTCCCAGAGGCGATCGCCAGAAAAGCCAGCAAGGAGGCCCAAAAGGTTAAGGTCCGCATTTGAGGCAGGATTTTGCGGGTGTTCCGCAGTAGGGGAAACGCCAGGTGACCGGCATAGGCAATCACAACCGTTGCTAGCAGGGCAGCAAAACCATGGATTGCGCCTAGCGATCGCTGCCAGGGGCTGGGGTGAAGCAGATTGACAAAGGGCAGGCATAGAAACAACCCGGCAGACAAAAGGCTTAACCCATAAACAGCAACCTTGACAATATCTATTTGTTTCGGAAACTCAGGGGCAGCATCAGCAGGGGACCGAATCACTTTAACGACCTCTATCTATAAAAATGAAAATAATATTTTGGGATGAAAGTATTTCTCAACAAGCTTTAGCTTAGAGAGCTGGGTCATTGCTGTCAATCATTTGCAATTAAGAATTTTCTTGGATCAAGCTTGTATATGATTAACCTTACTTATTGGTTCTAGATTCACTAGGTTTGATGATTTGGTAACAGCACCACAAAGCTCTGGCTACATAGTTAAAACAACCAGATATTAAGTTTTTATAGATTTAGGTACTCCAGGAGTCCCAGGTCTCATCTGGGATATCTCTAACTTAATTGGGGGAGTTATCAAAAATTAAATGAGAACTACTTGCAAAAGGTAACCTCAATGCTGGAGGATTAAATGCCAGGGATTTCTAAAGTCATTCTTAATTGAGCTTTAGGAATTGAGTCTTAGGATTGGCATCCCCAATTCAATTAACTTATCCGTGAGGAGTCTAATCGTGAAAAGAGCCTATCTGCTGGCAGGTAGCCTGGGACTTTTGGGTCTCGTTGGGGCCACTATTCCCGCTACTGCTGCAGAAACCACAATCATTCAATCTTCTAATCAGACCGCCGCTTCTTTACTGGGGTCATCGACGACTGATAAAGCCACTACCGCTTCAGTCTTACCTGCTGAGCCTCAAGTCTTGGCTCAGCAATCTACTCAGCCCGTAGCTGAAGATAATTCTATTGCTCAGGTCACCTCGGTCTCTGAGTTGTCTGACGTACAACCCACAGACTGGGCCTTCCAGGCCGTGCAATCTCTGGTAGAGCGCTATGGCTGTATCGAGGGTTATCCCGATAAGACCTTCCGGGGCAACCGGGCCGCAACTCGTTACGAGTTAGCCGCAGCTTTGAATGCCTGCTTAAACCAGATCAGTGAGCGGTTTGTCACCGCTGAAGAT
>JBGTDP010000121.1:0-3541 GCA_041748255.1 Thermosynechococcaceae cyanobacterium
ATCGGAATCCCACTGACGGTTGAGTAGCGAGGTAGGGGGACCATTAAGTCCCCGTGGCCCCCCAGAACCATGGCCCGGATATCTTCGCTAGAAGCCCCCAGTTCCATGGCAATAAAGGTCTGAAACCGTGCCGAATCCAGGATGCCCGCCATACCCATCACCCGCTGCGGTGGCAGGCCACTGACCTGCCAAGCCAGGTAGGTCATTATATCCAGGGGATTTGTGACCACGATTATCAGAGCATTAGGAGATTGGGCAATCGCTTGCCGGGCCGCATCAGCAACAATCGGGGCGTTGCGCTTTAAGAGATCATCCCGGCTCATTCCCGGCTGCCGGGGTAAGCCAGCGGTAATCACAACCACATCCGCGTTGCGGGTGTCGCCATAGTCTACCGTGCCAGTGACTCGGCGATCGTGGTGCTCAATCCCTCGGGCCTCCATCAGGTCCAGGGCAATTCCCTGGGGACGTCCGGCAACGATATCCAGCAGAACAACATCCGCCAGGTTCTTTTCCACAAGCCGCTGGGCTAGATTAGCGCCCACACCGCCAGCCCCAATGATCGCAACTTTAAAGCAGGTCTGAAACGAACTTTCAGCCTCCATGGGTTATTTCTCAGGGGCTTCTAGTTGATCAATTCGCAGCCAGACGTTGGGGGTGGGAACGGCAAACTTCACCTGGGCATAATCCCCTTGGGTTTCTACGACTTCGCCGCTGCCTTCAAACACGTAGGGCGGCAGTCTCGAATCACTGGCCTGGGCTTCGACACTGTCTTTAAACTTGTCTGGGATGATACTAACTAAATCGCCTTTTTTAACCGCCATCGCTATTCCTTATCGGTTGAACATTCAGGTTGAACTCCCTCGTATTTTAAAGGCTCAGGTTGTCAAGAGTCAGTTTAATTTCTACCCTAAGATTCTTTTTCCTGGCTAGCGGCTTTGAATAGGATTGAGCAGTCTGAGGAATAATAAGCAGTGGGTGTAACTAGGCAATATTGCCTTTTGGTGTGAATTAGTGTGCATGAGTGAGGAGCGATCGCGTTATGTCTCAGCTTCAGCAATCTGAGTTATTAGGCTCTGGATTTAAATCATCTCGTCAGGGTAAAATCGGGGTCTTTGACAGTGGGGTGGGGGGCCTGACTGTCTTAAGACAACTTCAGCAGCAACTCCCCCAAGAGTCCTTTCTTTACTTTGGCGACACCGCCCATGTGCCCTATGGCACCCGCTCCCCAGGGGAAATTATTGAGTTTGTCCGGCAAATTCTCAGTTGGATGGTTCAAGAACAGGTCAAAATGGCAATCATGGCCTGTAACACTAGCTCAGCCTTGGCCCTAGAAGCTGTGCGCGCTGAGTTTAATCTTCCCATTCTGGGTTTGATTCTGCCGGGGGCTCGGGCAGCCGTTCAAACCGGAAAGCGGATTGGCGTTATAGCTACCCCGGCCACGGTTATCAGTCACAGCTATCCCCTGGCGATTCAAGAAATTAATCCAGGGGCTCAGGTTTGGCAAGTGGGTTGTCCAGAATTTGTACCGTTGATTGAAGCCAACCGCATTCACGAGCCCGATACTGCCCAAGTTGTCCAGCGGTATCTGCGCCCCCTGCTTGCTCAACAAATTGACACTCTGATCTATGGCTGTACCCATTATCCCCATCTAGCCCCTGTGATTCGTCCCCTCCTACCCGCTACGGTGCACCCGGTCGATCCAGCCCGGTATGTGGCTGCAGCAGCGGCAAGAGAGCTAAAGATCCTGGGCCTACAGGGTTCTAACTCCTCATCAACCCGGTTTTGTGTCAGTGGCTGTCCGGAGCAATTTGCCCAGTTGTCAGTTCAATGGCTGGGATATATTCCTCAGGTTGAAAAAGTTTCTTTGCCAACCTCCTTACCCACAGCCATGAGTGAAACCACAAGGACAGCTTGATTCAACCCTAAACCTGAAGTGGAACATTGCTTAAACTGGGAAGTTTCTCTAGTTCAGCTTTGAATGGTCATTCATAGGGGAAAATAAACAGAGCAAAGTTTATTTCAATCTTGGTTAAAGATGCGTTTCATTCAACCCTGGTTTCAGAAACTGACGCTGCTGTTGGTTTGTTTTTCCCTCTCGACAGGACTTCTGATCGGCTGGCCTGCCACTGCCCTAGCAGCCCGAGGCTACGGTTTGCCCCCTGGTAATGCCGTTACCGACCCTGAAGCCATACTGCGGCAAGCGCTGCCCATAGACAATCAGCCGATTCGCCAGATTCAGGCTAATCTGGAGGGTATTTCTGAGCGCCTACGGGAAAAGCGCTGGGGAGCAATTGACAGCGATATCTCTAAAGCCAGAAAGGTTCTCAATAGTCGCCAGTCAGAAATTTTAGCCAGTGTTCCTGAGGGGCAAAAAGCAGCAGCCCAAACCTTAGTGAAGTCAATCCAAGCCGAATTCACGCCTTTAAAGACCGCTGCGGATGCTGAAGATCGCGAACAACTCAACCAGTCCAAGTCTAAGCTTTTGAGCTTAGTCGGAGAGCTTGAAGCAGCCATGATCCCTAAGTTTCCCTTTGAGGTTCCTGCTGATTATCGGAATCTGCCCCAACTTAAAGGTCGGGCCGTAGTTGAAATGACCACCGATAAAGGACTGCTCAAAATGGTTGTGGATGGCTACAGTGCCCCTGTTACCGCCGGGAACTTTGTGGATTTGGTCCAGAAGGGCTTTTACGATGGGCTAGAATTTACCCGCTCAGAAGCATCCTATGTTTTGCAAACGGGTGATCCCCCCGGGCCAGAAGAGGGATTTATTGATCCAGCCACAGACGAGTACCGAGCGGTTCCCCTAGAAGTATTGGTGAAAGGAGAATCTAAGCCGGTCTACGGAACAACCTTAGAAGCAGCAGGTCGCTATCGCGATCAACCGGTTCTCCCTTTTTCTGCCTACGGCGCTTTGGCCATGGCTCGGCCCGGCGATGACCCCAATGGCGGCTCTTCCCAGTTCTTTTTCTTTCTCTTTGACCCTGCTCTAACCCCACCGGGCTTAAATCTTTTAGATGGTCGCTATTCAACCTTTGGCTATGTTGTTGAAGGCAAAGAAGTGCTGGAGAAGTTAAAACAGGGAGACAAAATTGAAACCGCGAAGGTTGTCCAAGGTGCTGACCATCTGGTTCAACCGTAAGCTGCCTAAGCACCCTCAGCAGGTTCACCAAATTTTGCTCCTCAGCGGCAACCTACTTCTAAGGCCGAGCCTCAAGCAGGCGATGGATTGCTTGTAATTCAGTCAAGATTGCCTGTAAGAGTTCTTGGGTTTGGTTGGGAGTCGGTGGCTGAACTTCGATAGTGACGTGTTGAATCATCAACACATCCCGGGCGAACCGAGCGACCTCGTTGGCATGAAACAGCAGGGGATCGGTTTTGCTCAACCGCAGCTCTGGATTTAACCGCTGAGGATTGTAGGGCGGGTTGAGGTTCTTGGGGTCGGTATTGGCGTAGCGATAGATAGACGCTCGGGAGCGATGCAGCACTTTTTGAATGCCTTCCACATCCATGAACTCGGGACTGGAAGCAGAATCAGAAGTAG
>JBGTDP010000122.1:0-4591 GCA_041748255.1 Thermosynechococcaceae cyanobacterium
CAGGAAACGGCAGCCTTAAAGGTAGAGCTAGAACGCCTGGAAGCCGAGGTCCAAGCCCAACGCACCAGTGCTGAGCAGGCCAAGGCCACCGCCACTGAAGAGGCCGAACTGCGCCAGTTAGCCGAAGACCTGCTCCAGGAAACCGAAACCAGAGCTGAGGAACTCCAAGCTAAGGTTGCCCGCATTCAAGCCCAGACCGTTGCCCAACCTCAACAGGCGTTGCAGCAAGTGATTGCCACCGCCCAGCAGGTGGGGCAGCACCTCGACCTGGATGAACGGGAAACCCGTCGCCTGATCGATCAGCAACTGCGCGCGGCTGGCTGGGAAGTTGATACTGAGGAGATCCACTATTCTCACGGAGTTCGTCCCCAAAAAGGCCGCTATCTGGCGATCGCAGAATGGCCCACCGACAGCGGTCCCGCTGACTATGCCCTGTTTGCGGGTCTTCAAGTGATTGGGGTAGTGGAAGCCAAGCGCCGCAGCCAAGATGTTGCCGGGGCTGTGGGACAAGCTAAGCGTTACAGTCGCGGCTTTCAACTGCATGGGGATGCCAGCTTTATGGATGGGCCTTGGGGAGAGTACCGGGTTCCGTTTGTGTTTGCCACCAATGGTCGTGACTTTCTAGAGCAACTGCGCACTAAAAGTGGGATTTGGTTCTGTGACCTGCGGCGATCGCAAAACCTCAGCCAGCCCCTCAAAAGCTGGTACAGCCCTCAGGATTTGATCGATACCCTGGGTCAGGATATTGATGCAGCCCAACGCCGCCTGGCCCAAGAAAGCTTTGAGTATAACTTTCATCTGCGCCCCTATCAAAAAGCAGCGATTCAAGCCGTTGAAGGGGCCTTGGCCGAGGATGCCCGCACGCTACTCCTGGCGATGGCCACCGGCACTGGTAAGACCAAAACCAGCATTGCCCTGGTCTATCGACTCCTGAAAACCAAGCGATTTCGCCGCGTACTCTTTGTTGTGGATCGCACGGCACTGGGAGAGCAGGCCACCAATGCCTTTAAAGACACCCGGATGGAGAACCTGCAGACCTTTGCCGACATCTTCGGGATTAAAGAACTCAAGGAGGCTGAGCCGGACCGCGATACCAAGGTTCAGATCGCCACGATTCAGGGGATGGTCAAGCGACTGCTCTATCCGGCAGATAACACCCCCACACTAACGGCGGGTCAATACGACTGCATTGTCGTCGATGAGTGTCACCGGGGCTATTTGCTCGATCGGGAAATGAGTGAAGCGGAGCTGACCTTTAGGGACTTAAACGACTACGTTTCTAAGTATCGGCGGGTGCTTGATTTCTTTGATGCAGTCAAAATTGGCCTGGCCGCTACCCCTGCCCTGCACACCACCCAAATCTTTGGGGAGCCAGTTTTCACCTATAGCTACCGAGAAGCAGTGATTGATGGCTGGCTAATTGATCATGATCCCCCTCTGCAGCTCACCACTCGCCTCTCTGAGCAGGGTATTTCCTGGCGAGCTGGGGAAGAAGTGGCCGTCTATGACCCCCGATCCGGAGAAATTGACCTCACCCATGCCCCGGACGAAATTCACCTGGAGGTGGAACAATTTAATCGACGCGTTGTGACCCGGGAGTTCAACCGGGTGATCTGTGAGGAACTCGCTCGCTACATCGACCCGGCCTTACCCGGCAAAACCCTGATCTTCTGTGTCAACACAAACCACGCCGACATCGTCGTTGATCAGCTCAAGCAGGCCCTAGCTGACCAGTACGGCAGTGTTGAGGATGATCAGGTGGTCAAAATCACTGGCAACGCTGATCACTACCTGCAGTTGATTCGCCAGTTTCGCAACGAAGCCAGCCCCAAAATTGCCGTGACGGTGGACTTGCTGACCACTGGGATTGATGTCCCGGCAATCTGTAACCTGGTGTTTATTCGCCGGGTCAACTCTCGGATTTTGTACGAACAAATGCTGGGTCGGGCCACCCGCCGCTGCGACGAGATTGGCAAGCAGATTTTTCATGTCTTTGATGCGGTTAACCTCTACGAAAATATCGCTCCGGTTTCCACCATGAAGCCGGTGGTGGTGAATCCGCAAATTTCTTTTGAGCAGCTAGTGGGTGAACTTGACACCGTTGCTGAACCCAAGGCCGTCGAGGAAATCATCGATCAACTTGTGGCTAAGCTGCAACGCAAACGCCATCACCTCAGCGACACTCAAGCAGAAGCGATCGCTGACCTGGCCGGAATGCCCCTACCAGAAATGACCCAGCACTTGAGAGATAGTCCACCCCCAGCCGCTGCCGAATGGCTCAAACAGCGTCGTCAGATTGCCCAGATGCTTGATCAGCGAGACGGGGGCAGAAACCCAGTTCTAATTTCCAATCATCCCGATGAACTGCGCCGGATTGAGCAGGGCTATGGCAACGCCACTCGCCCAGAGGACTACCTGGATAGCTTTGCCGCCTTTTTGCGCGAGAACATGAATCAGATCCCGGCCCTGGTGGTGGTCACCCAACGCCCTCGGGATCTAACTCGTGGCCAACTCAAGGCGTTGCGTCTGGCCCTAGATACGGCTGGGTTTACAGAAGTCAATCTCCAGAGTGCCTGGCGGCAGATGACCAATGAGGATATTGCCGCCTCCGTGGTTGGCTTTATTCGCCAATCGGCCCTCGGGGATGCCCTGATTCCCTACGGCGATCGCGTTGATAAGGCCCTGAAGCAAATTCTCACTCGACAAGCCTGGACGCCACCCCAGCGCCAGTGGCTAGAGCGAATTGGGAAGCAACTCAAGGTAGAGTATATTGTTGACCGCCAAGCCTTGGATGAAGGAGCCTTTCAAACTCAAGGGGGGTTTAAGCGCATCAACAAGGTATTCAACGGCAAGCTGGAATCAATCCTGGCGGATCTCAATGAAAGCCTCTGGCAGCAGACTGGATAGGGTAACTTCCCAGTTTGGGAAGCCCTCTGCCCCCAATTCTGGGGGTTCTAAACTCAAAGTCCCCCAACCTTGGGGGATTTAGGGGGCCTACACAGTTGATAGATTCTTTGCCAAAATGCTTCTAAGCTATAAAACCCCAATGACCACAACCACCGACATTGTTCAAAAGCTCTGGAACCTCTGCCACGCCCTCCGGGATGATGGGATCAGCTACCTGCAATACACCACGGAGTTGACCTACCTCCTGTTTCTAAAGATGGCCCAGGAGACAGACACTGAAGGGAAACTGCCTGAGGGATATCGCTGGGCTGATTTAACCCGCCAGGAAGGGGTAGACCAGCTTAAGTTTTATCGGGAACTGTTGCTGCAACTGGGTTCCCAGGAGGCTAAGCCCCTGGTGCAGGCCATCTATGCCAATGCCCAAACTGCCCTGAAGCAACCTCGGGTGCTCAACAAGCTAATCACCAGCATTGACGAGCTGGACTGGTACTCGGCCAAAGAAGAAGGCTTGGGAGATCTCTACGAGGGCCTGCTGGAAAAAAATGCCACAGAGAAAAAGTCCGGGGCAGGGCAGTATTTTACCCCCCGACCGCTGATTGACTGCATGGTTGAGCTAATGCAGCCGCAACCAGGAGAGCTGATCGAAGACCCGGCGGCGGGTACGGGTGGGTTCCTGATTGCCGCCGATCGCAAAATCAAGCAACACACTGACAACTTGTTTGACTTATCAGAATCAGAGCAGGTATTTCAGCGCCGTCAGGCTTTTTATGGTTTGGAGCTGGTCCAAGATGCCCATCGGCTGCTGTTGATGAACCTGATGCTGCATGGGATTGAGAGCAGCGTTGGCTTAGGGGACACCCTCTCCCAGGAGGGGCAGCGATTGCCCAAGGCAGACTTAATCTTGACCAATCCGCCCTTTGGCACCAAGACCGGTGGGGGTCGGCCAACGCGGGATGACTTTACCTTCCCCACCTCTAACAAGCAGTTAGCCTTTCTGCAGCACATCTACCGGGGCCTGAAGCCAGGGGGACGGGCGGCGGTGGTTCTGCCAGACAATGTCCTGTTTGAAGAGGGGCAGGGGCGCTCGATCCGCGCAGACTTGATGGACAAGTGCAACCTGCACACGATTCTGCGGCTGCCCACCGGGATTTTTTACTCGCCGGGGGTGAAAACCAATGTCTTGTTCTTCCAGCGGGGGATAACAGAGAAGGGCAATACTGAGGCTCTGTGGGTCTACGACCTGCGAACCAATATGCCCTCCTTTGGCAAGCGCACCCCCCTGACCCAGGGGCATTTCCAGGCATTTATTACCGCCTACGGAGATGAGCCGAATGGAAAAGCCAAGCGGATAGATCAGGGGGAAGCAGGCCGCTGGCGGTGCTTTAGCCGCGAAGAAATCGCCCAGCGGGTGGATAATCTGGATATCTCCTGGCTGCGGGATGAAAGCCTCCAGTCAGCAGATGATCTGCCAGAGCCGGAGGTGATTGCCGCCGCGATCCTAGAGAAACTCCAGACGGCAATGACTGAGATGGAAGCGTTAAAGGATTTATTGGAGGACTAGCCTCCGTGCTAGCGAGACAGCAGCGTTAGAATTAAGCAAACATTAACCCCGTGATTGCAGTTTGGATGAGTGAGGCGTAGAGCATGGTCATTGCGACAGCAAAGCGTTATACCCCAGCGGAGT
>JBGTDP010000123.1:0-4650 GCA_041748255.1 Thermosynechococcaceae cyanobacterium
TTGCAAAATCGTTTCGGCTGGAATCGGAGGTTGCATAACACTTTACACCAGGCCCAAAAAGCAGCTTTAGTTAGGGTCGTAGCTCAACTGAGCCAGAATCAGCCAGATTACAATAAACGGTTCACTTTGGCAAACAGAGCCGATGATTTCGCCTACCAAAGCAATCCTGCGGATCAAAAACATTGCCTACCCAAGTCCCTGCGGCCTTGGCCCCCTTAACCAGGGTAACAGAGGACCAACTTCAACCTCAGGTTGAGCGTGTTTAATTTTCTTAGCCAATATCATCCTTGCACTGGAGTGAATGATCCTTAGACTGGAAAAGCCTTGAAGCTTACGGTTTAAGCTTACTTACAGTCCCTTAGGTTTAAAGTTTGCTGAGATGTAACAATATCTTTAACTTTAGAAAACGTCCCAAGAGGTGATTGGCATGAAGGATGAAAAGAACTATTCCTGGAAAGGCAGCCCCAACGCTGGGGTAGTCTTGACCATTCTGGCAGTGATTGGCGCCGTGTTAATTTTACTGCCAGCCTTTGGTAACTAGCCTTTAAAAGTTGAAACGGTAGGAGGATCAATCCCTCCTACTTTTGCAATCTCCCTGGACTTTTTACCTAGGCAAAATCTTTTTGAAACTGGGTGCGGATGGTTTCTATGCGTTTACGATTGACGCCCAAATCAGACTGACCCAGGCGCGAGGCAGAGCGCACATGAATTACCTTGGCCGCTTCATCAAGCTGAAACTCCACATCATCTACAAACCCCATTATCCCACTGGTGAATTCTGCATAGAGGTAGTGAGGGTCCTCAGTTACAATTTTGGTGCGCTCCATATTCTGAACAATTTTTTTCAGGTTACTAAAAGCTGCTGTGGGATCAGTCTGGTAGCTTAAAGCCTCAATGTTATGGTCTTGATCCTGACTTTGACTGGAAACACAGTTGGGGGTGTTTGGGCAGGGGGCAAGTTGCCCGTCATTAACACCCAGGTTGGTTGGCTGTTTGCCTGAAAACAGTCCAGAAAACATGATCGTACCTCCGAAGGCGAGTTGAGGATAGGGGATTGGGGTTGCCTGCGCCCAGACCGGCCCAGCAAAGCTGCCCCAGCTAGCGATCGCTAGTAGGAGGGCAAAACAGGCTGATTGAACTCTGAAAATCGATTGGCGCATTGAGATCCCCAATTTGGCTTATAAATGCTTTGCTGAGATTACCATTCCAAGACCGACTCAAACCAGCCGAGATGGTTTTAGGTAGCGTAGTGCTTCCCAGTAGCCTGCTTCGAGCTTTCTAATCCAAGGAATGCGCCAACTCTTGATCTAGGCTGTGTAGGGCTTATCTAGTTTTCGCAGTTGCTGCACCAGTAAACTCAGGAACAATCCCACATCTGTAACCACGCCAACTGACTCCACCGAGCCGCGATCGCTGAGTTTGGTGACCACCGCCGGGTTGATATCCACACAGACCAGCTTCACCCCGGCTGGGGTCATATTCCCCACCCCAATTGAGTGCAGCATCGAAGAGAGCATCAAAATTAACTCTGCTCCCTGGATCAGGTGGGCATAATCGGTCTGAGCCGCCAGCAAATCCATCTGCGTATCCGGCAAAGGACCATCATCTCGAATCGATCCGGCCAAGGAAAAAGGCACCTGATGGCGAACACATTCATAAAGTACGCCACTGCGTAACACTCCCTGCTCAACTGCCTGGGCAATACTCCCACAGCGGCGAATGCTATTGATTGCTTTGAGGTGGTGGCGATGGCCCCCACGAACAGACACGCCTTGTTTCATGTCCACCCCTAGAGAAGTGCCCATCAGGGACTGCTCAATGTCATGAACAGCGATCGCATTACCCCCCAGTAAAGCCTGCACATAACCCTGGCGGATTAAGTGAGCTAGATGCTCGCCGCCGCCGGTATGAATCACCACTGGGCCAGCCACCACGGCAACTTTACCCCCCTGGTCCCGGATCTTGCGCAATTCCCAAGCAATCTGCTCAACAACCAATTCCACCCGGCGTTCACTGGAAACCCCAGCCCCCATAAAACTAAATTCCTGGGCGGCGCGTTGATCCCGGGCGGCGGGTTTGCGCACGGTGCGAATCCCCTCTACCCCGGTGACAACCTGTTCTTCGACTGTTAAATCCCGCAAGAGCTTACACTGGACCTCGGTTGTGATCTGAGTTTGCCTGACAGCGATCGCTCCATCCATCCGCTGCCCCTGCACCCGTAGCCACTGTCCCTGCACCCGCACTTCTGTCGGGTAAATGGTCGTGACATAAAAATCATCCGGGGCCACACCATCCTGCTTCACCACTTCCAACAGAGCATCCTGCTCCGCCTGGGGCAGGGTGCCGACCCCCAAGTCAATCAACTGCGTCATGATCTTTTCCATCACCCCATGGGAGGGGGCAGAGATCCTAACCTCAGCACTGGAGGTACTTTGCCGCTGCTCTCCCAACTGGAAATTAAGAATCTGAAAGCTCCCGCCCCCCTCAACGGTGACATCCAAAGCCTGGTTGAGCAGCCCGGAGTCAAGCAGATGTCCCTCTAAACGAACAGTCCGAGCTTGAACTGCTGCACTGGCGTGCACCTCTACCCGGACCGGCTCTGTCACCCGCAGCGTCAAACACTTGGCCGCCCCCCCGGCCTTGAGAAATTCTGTTAATGGGGTTTCCACGACCCTAAATCCAGCCTCCTGGAGCTGCTGTTTCAACCCCGGACTAACCTGGTTCATCACCACCGTCTGCTCAATATTGACCGCGTTGCAGGCAAAGTTAACCGCATCGGCTTCCCCGACCGGAATCCGCTTTGCTTCCGGCACTCGCAGCTCAATCAACCGATTAGAGTAAGCATCAAAAGCTGGAGGATAGTAGAGCAGATAGCCTCCAGACAGGGGGCAAAAGCAGGTATCCAGGTGATAGAAGCGCTCGTCCATCAGCCGCAAAGACAGCACTTCAATATCCAACCACTTGGCTAGATAAGGATGAGAGTCTAGCTCCGATCGGAAGCCGTAACCGGCCCAAAGCCAGCGGCCTTCTCGATCCAGTAACGCATCCCCTGCCCCTTCAAAGGGTAAATCCTTAGGCAACTCATGGACGGTGTAGCCCTGGTCTTGAAACCACTGCTGGAAATAAGCAGCTTCCCCCTGCCGCTCTTTATGAAAAAATTGACTCAGAACCACCGAATCCCCCAGCACCAATCCGGCATTGGCGGTGAATACCATATCCGGCCATCCTCGCTGAGGCTCAACCAAGTCCACCACCGTATGTTCTTTGAGAATGTGAAAAAGTTGCTGCCACTGATCGGCTGCCCGATCGCGGGAGGAGCGATGAATGTTTCCTTCCATCCAAGGATTAATCACATAGTCCACCTCGTAGTAGTCCGGTGAACACATCAGGAAACGGATTGCAGCACTCATAACGCAAGATCTAAGAAGTCAAAGGAAAAGATTAATCAATAAAAACAGCTCAAAGCAACTGCTGGCATTTAAGTCATCAAAACCAGTCTAACTCGAAGCCATTCCCCTTCTTGAGGGTACTGCCTATCGCCGCCAGAAAGGCCGCTATGATTTGCCCTGTCAAGATCTCAAGACATCTCAGGGATGAGCGATCGCCCAATCATGCTTCCGCATACCTCTACACCAGAAGGGACAATTGCCTCCACAAACCAGAGCTTTACTGATACAAGAAATGGCCTTGAAATCAAACGCGGAAATTTTTTCAGGCAATAGGTTAACAATCAAATCTCCCCATCAATGCACGTTAAGCTGAGGCTAAGCACCTACGTGGGGTTACACAATGGTCAACCCACCGCCGATCTTACAAACAATTTCTACAGAAACCTGGGTAGAGACAACTTGGGAAGATTATCTTACCTTTGCAGATGATCCAACCCTGACGAGCGGTCGATTTTACTATGACCACGGCTACATGAGGATTGAAATGTCCCCACTGGGTTCTGCCCACAGCCAGGATAACTCTATTGTCTCAACTGTGATTGTCCTGTTTGCAACCATCAAAAATATCCCCATCAAAGAGCTGACAAATTGCAGTTTTAGAAAGACAGGAACCCGTGAAGCGCAGCCTGACATCGCTGTCTACATTGGTGAAAACTTAAGACGACCACCCCACACCAATGCCCCGGTTAACCTCAATCAGGTAGATCCACCAACGCTGGTGGTTGAGGTTGCTGCTTCTTCACTAGAAGACGATGCCAATCGAAAACAAAAACTTTACCAGCGCTTAGGGGTCCAAGAGTACTGGGTTGTTGATGTCAACGCCACCAGGGTAATGATGTCGGCTCTTTTTCCAAAGGATAGTCTTCCGCTTCGGGAATCGCAAGTTTTGCCAGGGCTAGAAATTTCCCTGGTTGAAGAAGCCCTTCAACGCTCCCAAACGGAAGATGACGGAGCAATTAGTCGGTGGTTACTCGCAACTTTTAGTGAAGAGTGATTCCAACTCTAGATAGATTAGCGGCTGCTGTGCTTATGATTAGGATCAGGAGAATCGTAAAAGCGGATTGAAACATGGCATCCTCTGGACCGCTTCGGGGCACGGATTTAATTGATTGTGCCAGGGCAAATTTCACTAAAGGAATTGAAGTCACCGCCCAGCGGTGTGGCTACGGTCAAGATCTCGCTGCCTTTGAGCAAGCCTTAA
>JBGTDP010000124.1:0-2369 GCA_041748255.1 Thermosynechococcaceae cyanobacterium
TAGCAAAAGCCATAGTGTTGGCTGGAAGGCAGAGGCTGCGGTTCAACAAGCACGATCTAAGCTGGCAAGTGCAATTCATAGCTCCCCAGAAGAAATTATCTTTACCAGTGGGGCCACAGAGGCTAACAATCTGGCCATTAAGGGCGTTGCTGAGGCGTATCTTCAGCAGGGACGGCATTTAGTCACCCTGCAAACGGAACACAATGCTGTACTAGAGCCCTGCCGCTACCTGCAGTCCCTAGGGTTTGAGGTCACGTTTCTGCCCGTTCAACCAGATGGATTAGTAGACTTAGCCCGCCTAGAGGAATCTCTGAGGTCGGACACAGTTTTAGTCTCAGTGATGGCTGCCAATAATGAAATTGGGGTTCTCCAGCCCCTGGCTGAAATTGGGGCTTTGTGTCACAGGCGGGAAATTTTGTTTCACACAGATGCCGCCCAAGCTTTGGGCAAAATCCCCTTAGATGTCGCGGCCATGCAGATTGATTTAATGTCTTTGACCGCCCATAAGTTGTACGGTCCTAAAGGGATTGGGGCACTTTATGTTCGCCGTCGCCAGCCGCGGGTAAAGCTCGCAGCCCAGGTCCATGGCGGCGGTCAGGAACGAAGTTTGCGCTCTGGCACCCTGCCCACACCTCAGATTGTGGGGTTTGGTCAAGCGGTTGATCTGGCTTTGGCAGAACAGGCCAGCGAGTCCCTGCGCTTAACTCAACTGCGGCAGCAACTGTGGCAGCGCTTACAGAGTTTAGGGGGGATTTACCTCAACGGACATCCAACCCAGCGGCTGCCTGGATGCTTAAACATCAGTGTTGAGGGCGTGGACGGCCCGGCACTGTTACTGGGGTTGCAGCCGGTTGTGGCCGTTTCCTCTGGATCGGCTTGCAGCTCAGGGAAAACTTCCCCCTCCCATGTGCTTACAGCCCTGGGCCATTCGCCAGCACTGGCTTCTGCATCAATCCGATTTGGGGTTGGTCGCTTTACGACTGCAGCAGAGATAGATCAGGTGGCAGATCACGTCATTGCCACAGTTCAATCTCTGCGTCAAACCTCTGCCTCCCCAGGGTTAAGTGGTGTTCTGCCATTTAAGTGAGGTTGTCAGCTTCACCCTTAAGCTTCTAAGATCACGGGATCGGGATCATCCTTGCTGATTCCATGAATTGCCCCTACCCCGCCTATTGGATTTTCTTAGGACACTGCTCTATGGACCCTGAACTAACTCAATTTGGTGTTCACATGACCCGGCTAACTGGGGTGCGGGCAATTATGAAGGACATCATTGAAACCCTTCAGGCCAGGGGGGAACAAGACCTAATTAATCTCAGTGCTGGGAATCCGTTAATTATTCCAGAGGTTGAACAGCTCTGGCGGGATTGTACAGCGGCGTTGTTAGCCAGCCCTGAGTACGGGCAAGTTGTTTGCCGGTACGGTGCCAGCCAGGGATACCAGCCCCTAATCGAAGCGATCGCGGCTGACTTTAACCACCGTTACGGCCTCAAGCTAGAGAATCGCAATATCCTAATTACCCCTGGGAGCCAAGCGCTTTACTTTTTTGCTGCTAATGCCCTTGGCGGCTATACCGCTCAGGGAAAACTCAAGCGAATTGTCTTGCCCCTGAGCCCTGAATACACTGGCTACGGCGGGGTTAGCCTTGTCCCAGAGGCTCTGGTGGCCTACAAACCTAAGTTGGATTTAGACCCAGCTCACCATCGATTTAAATATCGGCCTGACTTTAACCAGTTACGCATAAACGCAGAGACGGGCTGTGTGATTTTTTCGCGCCCCTGTAACCCCACCGGCAATGTCCTCAGCGATCAAGAGGTGGAAAAAATTGCTGCCCTGGCAGCACCTCACGATGTCCCGGTTTTGATTGACTCGGCCTATGGCCCGCCGTTTCCCAGCCTCAACTTTACCCAGATGAACCCAGTCATCGGCGGGAACGTAATTCACTGCCTCAGCCTATCTAAGGCTGGATTACCGGGGGAACGGATTGGGGTTGCCATTGGCGATCCTCAAGTCATACAGGTTCTAGAAGCGTTTCAAACCAATGCCTGTATTCACTCCTCCCACTATGGTCAAGCGATCGCGGCTCGGGCCATTCAGTCGGGGGCACTGGCTGAAGTTTCAGCCCAGGTGATTCGCCCTTTCTATCAAGCCAAGTTCCAAGTCTTAGAAACTACGCTGGATCAATTCATGGCCCCGGATTTACCTTGGTTTTTACATCGAGGCGAGGGAGCTATCTTTGCTTGGCTATGGCTGCAAGATTTACCAATCAGTGACTGGGAGCTTTACCAAAGCCTCAAGCAGGTAGGGGTAATTGTGGTGCCGGGAAGTTCTTTCTTTCCGGGACTAGCAGAAGATTGGCCCCATAAGCG
>JBGTDP010000125.1:0-3708 GCA_041748255.1 Thermosynechococcaceae cyanobacterium
AGCGTTTTTAGGGGGCTTAGCCTCTGGTACTTTCCGGCTCAGCTTGGCAGATGATCCGGTTAGAAGTTGGCTGAATGAACAAATTGGTCTGCCAGCCTCTCCTGATGCCACCGCCGAATTTTATAACGGTAAAAGCAGCGGTCCTCAGTCAATTTCGATTGATTAACCTGTCAGAATAGCTCAGTAGCTGGCTAAGGGTTAATTTTCTGAATTTAGCAAGGAGATCCTCCGTGACTGCTTCCGACCTGCGAGTTATTTCCCTAATTCCTAGCGCTACTGAGATCGTGGCTGCGCTGGGGTTGACAGAGACTTTGGTGGGGCGATCGCACGAGTGTGATTACCCACCGGAGGTTCAATGCCTCCCGGTTTGTACTGAACCAAAAATGGACCCCGAGGGCAGTAGTCGTCAGATCCACGATCGCATCACAGATCTGCTGCAATCAGCTCTGAGTGTCTATCGCTTAGACCTCAAGAAACTAGAGGAACTTAAGCCCACCCATATCATTACCCAGGCCCAGTGTGAGGTCTGTGCCGTCAGCTTGGCAGACGTTGAAGCGGCGGTGGGGCAACTGACTCAGAGCAACCCCAAAGTAATTTCCCTAGAGCCAAACACGCTAGCCGAAGTGTGGAAGGATATTCAACAGGTTGCTGAGGCTTTGGAAGTCGATAGTTCCCCGCTAATCCAGAACCTCCAGAAGCGGGTGGCGGATTGCCAACAACAAACTGAATCCCTCCCGGATCGTCCGACCGTAGCCTGCATTGAGTGGAGCGATCCGCTGATGAGTGCCGGGAATTGGGTACCGGAGATGGTGAGTTTGGCGGGGGGGAATAATTGCTTTGGTGTAGCCGGGGAACATTCCCCCTGGCTGGAGTGGGAAGCCCTTCAGAAGGTGAACCCAGAGATCGTGATCTTTATGCCCTGTGGCTTTGATCTTGAGCGTACCCGCCAAGATGCCCTGCCATTGCTGCAACGCCCTGAATGGCAAAGCTTGAAAGCTGTTCAATCCGGCAAGGTTTACATCACGGATGGCAACCAGTACTTCAATCGCCCTGGCCCCCGCCTGGTGGATTCTCTAGAAATTTTGGCCGAGATTCTGCATCCAGAAGTATTCCAATTTGGATATCAGGGCAAGGGCTGGGAGCAGATACAAATTGAAGCCATGAGAGTTTCTGCTCGATAGTCTTGGTGAAGTAAATTAATCTTGCTCTATGAGTAGCTCAGCAATTGAGATACTGCTGAATCTCCCAGGGAGTAATCGTCGCAGTGTAGGCATTCCATTCCCCATACTTAAAGTCCAAGAAGGTTTTGGCCCCTAAATCTCCCAGGGTGGTCATCAACAGTGAGTCCCCTTCCAGGCACTGCAAGGCTTCATTCAGGCTTGAAGGTAGGACGGCCAAATTGGGAAATTCAGATCCCCGCATAAACATATTTTGATCAATCCGCTCCCCTGGACTGAGATGGTTGGTGAGTCCCTCTAGCCCCGCTGCTAACAGCCCAGCCTGAGCCAAATAAAGATTGGCAGCTCCGTCCACCAAGCGGCACTCAAATCGCCCAGCTTCAGGAATGCGGAGCATGTGGGTGCGATTGTTGCCCCCATAGGAGAGGTAGCGAGGGCTCCAGGTGCTACCGGAAGAAGTGGTGCTGGCCCCTAGACGCTTGTAGGAAGTGACCGTAGGGCTACAGAGGGCAGATAAGCCACGGGCATGGGCAAGGATGCCGCCCATAAATTCATAGGCGATCGCTGATAGGCCCAGTTCACCATCTGGATCAGCAAAAGCATTGCTGCCGTTGCTCCACAGGCTTATGTGCAGGTGGCCGCCATTTCCAGTCAGATGGCTAAAGGGTTTGGGCATAAAGGTAGCCGTCAGCCCCTGCTGCTCAGCGAGGGTTTTGACCATGTACTTAAAGAAAACATGGCGATCGGCGGTTGTCAGGGCATCACTGTAGGTCCAGTTCAATTCAAACTGACCATTAGCATCTTCATGGTCACACTGATAGGGCTCCCAACCCAGGGCCTCCATGTAGCCGACTAGGGTGGAGATCAGCTCAAATTGCCGCATTAACGCGAGCTGGTCATAGCAGGGCCGCACCGCAGTATCCTTGGGGTCAGCAATCTGGTAGCCCTGATCAGTTTGCTTGAGTAAGAAAAACTCTGCCTCGACGCCAGTTTTGTAACTGTAACCCAAGGATTCACATTGCTGGAGGGCTTGTTTGAAGATGACTCGGGGAAAAGCGACAAAAGGTTCTCCATCAAGATAGACATCGCTGGCTAGCCAACCGACATTTGGCTGCCACGGCAGAATAATTAGCGACTGAGGGTCAGGAATGGCGGCAATATCGTGAGCATCCGGTCCTAAGCCTAAATTTGAGGCAAAAGGGGCAAAACAAGCTCCTGAGTCTGCCACAGAGGCAATTTTGGCCGCCGGGACCAGCTTGGCGCGGGTTCCCCCCAACAGGTCGGTGTAGGACACCAGAAAAAAGTCTAGTTTCGATTCCTTGGCAACTTCAGCTAGACTTTGGGTTTGCTCTCGGGGCAAGATGCCAACCATTGCAGGACCTCCAAGCAGTTCGACTTTCAGTAAATCAATCTTGTCATAACAAGTTTGTATCTCGGGATACGCAACGATCACATTTAACTTTGCTAGGTTCCTGCTGATTGATATTGTCTTGAGCAGAGATCCATGAGTGAAACCGCAGAGATTGTTGTCGTGGGTGGCGGCTGTATTGGGGCGGCAATTAGTCTTCATTTAGCCGAGAAGCAAGCGGGTAAAGTTTTGCTATTAGAGCAAAGAAGCTTAGCAAATGGGGCTTCCGGTAAGGGAATCGGGATTATTCGTACCCACTACACCCACCCAGTTTTGGCGCACCTTGCCCAAGCAGCGCTGAAGCTGTTTCATTGCTTTCCGGAGCGCTTTGGCGGTTACGATCCAGGCTTTCATGCCTGTGGTTACTATGTCTTAGTCGGACCAGAGGATGTTGAAACCCTCAAAGCCTTGGTAGCTATGCACCAGAGCATTGGGATTAATGTAGACTTAGTCTCTACTCAAGCCCTTCAAACCCAATCCCTCCAGCTGAATCTAAGTGATGTAGCAGCCGTTGCCTACGAACCTGATTCAGGCTATGGCAGCCCCCCCCCAAACCACGATCGCACTGGCCAAGCGGGCTGCCGATCTAGGGGTGGACATTCGCACTCAAACCCCAGCCCTCGATATTTATCTAGATACCCAAGGTCAAGTAGCAGGCGTCAAAACCCCAGCAGGGGATATTCATACCCGGACCGTGATTGACTGTGTAGGACCCTGGGCGAGGAAGTTCACCCAACAACTGGGCCTGCCGTTTCCGGTCACTCCGGTTGTCGAGCACATCGTTGTGGTTGAGCGACCAGTCAAATTAGCCCAGCCCCATCCGGTGATCTCTGACCTAGTGAACCTGTGCTATTTCCGGGCTGATCCCAGCGCCCCCTATACCCGAATTGGGAATTCCAATCCCCAGCATCATCCAAACTTTGCCCTTGCAGCGGCAGAGGATTACCAGGGGCAGATCTTTCCAGGTATTTGTGAAGAACTCCATCAAAAGTTACTGCATCGATGCCCAACGCTAACCTCTGCTCCCGTGGCCGAAACCTATTCAGGAATGTGGGGAGTCACCCCTGACTATCAACCAATTATTGATCACCTGGATCAGGTGCCGGGGCTTTACTGCGCTGT
>JBGTDP010000126.1:0-4255 GCA_041748255.1 Thermosynechococcaceae cyanobacterium
ATCCAGTTAAACCTTTAATGTGGCAGCGAGCCAATGAAATCAAGCTGGTGATCTCTACTGGCCAAGAGTTACGGTTTTACCAGGAACAGTTCGCCAAGATTCCTAGTACCCCAGTCTTTCTGCAGCCAGAGTGGGGTGGGCAAGAGCGGACCCTGCCCTTGACGCTAAAGCTGCTGCGTCATTTCCCTCAATATCGGCTCTCAGTCCAACTTCACAAGTATATTCAGGTCCCTTAGTCCGGCAGGGAGATGCCCAAATAAGTCCTGCCCAGATACCGGGTTAACCGCTTGAGAGGCTTCTTAACCGGGGTTAAGCCATCTCCTTTTCCCTGGCTGGGATCAGACACCCCGATTAAAGTCGCAAAATCCTGATCGGATAACTTGCCGGTCTGGTGCTGTTGAAAGGCATCCACAACGGTAATCAGTTCATTGACTGAGAACATAAATCCATTCTCAGCCGCAAACTCAGCGACGACGGGGGCCCGTTCTCCTTTGAGTGCCTCTGATTCTGAGGCATCTAAGGCTTCTTCACTGCTGATATCACCATCCCCAACGCCTAATAATTCTTCTAGTTTTTGGCGCAAAGCTTGATCTGCAGCTGTTTTCTGCATAAATTTCAACACTGTTGCAGTGGCCATTTCAATGATGCTCCGCTCGGTTAGTCGCCAAAATTATATCAAAACTTAACAAAACGATCCTGGGTGAGAAAGCTTGATGGTCCTGCTTTCTTGAAACAATATAGGAATTTTACCAAGCAGCAATTTCAATAGATTGTAAGGTGAGCTACAAGTCCAGACAATTTATGTTTAATCTTTGAAGCGGAGATACTAGGCTGTTTAATCTTTGAAGCGGAGATACTAGGGCAGGGTCAATTGATCTGCGGCATTAAAAAACTGCCGTGACAGCCCCCGCGTCATTAGCAAGGTTGTGACCAAATTGGTAAACGCCAGCATAAACATAATTAAAATTTGGTAGGAAGCAGCATCAAGGGGACTGACACCGCTGAGTAGCTGGCCGGTAATAATTCCCGGTAAGGTCACAATCCCCACCACCATCATCTGGTTAAGAGTCGGAATCAGCCCAGCTTTAATTGCCTCTTTACGATATTGAGCGATCGCTTGCTCCGGGGTGGCCCCTAAACACAGATGGGTTTCAATTTCCTGCTGGCTAGACCCAAGGGTACGCGCAAGTCGTTCCCCTGCCAGGGCGGTCCCGTTCATGGCGTTGCCCAAGACAATCCCCGTCAAGGGGATCGCGTATTGGGGATCAAACCAGGTCTGGGGCCGGATCACCAGCAGGTTAACGTAGAGAACCGTGAGGGTGGTACTGGCGAGAATTGATCCCCAAACCAGGGGTAAAAGATGGGGAATTTTTTTGCCAATTCGATTTCGAGCTTCGATCGCTGCAATTGAGAGCATCACCCCCAAGACGGCCAGCACAGCGAAGGGATTTCGCCACTCAAACACAAAGGCCAACAAATACCCGACGACCATCAGTTGTAACGTCGTGCGCACGGTTGCGATCGCCAGGTTCCACTCTAGTCCCAGACTTTGCCAAGCCGACAACCCGACGGCGATCGCCATTAATCCCAGAGCCAGCAACAAATCGGTGGGGTCTAGTTGAATCAACGTATCCATCAAACAAGTCCTGGTTAAAATTGTTGGCTGGCATTCTGACTAGATTTCCTAGCACCAGGATCGCCCAGCTTCAAGATCAGGGGGCTGAGGATGAAATTTTTTGCAGTTGCTAGGGCCGGGGATTAAGCCGCACTAGGGTCAAAGTCTTACTAAGCGGAGCTTTTCAATCATTATTAGCATAAAGGCAACGGAAAGCGGCGATGAAAACTTTTGGCTTGCTCTGCAGCCAGACATGAGCTTAATTATCCAGAAAGATTTCCTGCGGCAACAAAATCGCTGCAGTTTAGTCTCAAAATAGGTGAAGGTGATACCCTGATCCCATTCAAAAAAATAATCCTAGGCGTGTGAATACAATTCCCATTCTTGATTTAGGGCGTCAATACAAAGTCATTGGTGAAGAAATCAATGCCGCTATTCAATCAGTTTCTACCTCTGGCCGCTACATTGGGGGGCCTTTAGTCGCTGCATTTGAGACTGAGTTTGCCACCTATACAGGCACTGCCAAGGCCGTGGCCTGTAACTCTGGCACCGATGCGCTCTACCTGGCCCTGAGAGCCTTGGAGATTGGTCCAGGGGATGAGGTAATTACAACTCCCTTCACCTTTATTTCCACCGCTGAAGTGATTAGCCGCGTGGGGGCAACCCCTGTGTTTGTGGATATTGTCCCGGAAACTTTTAATTTAGATCTAGACCTGCTAGAAGCAGCCATTACCCCTCGAACCCGGGCTATTATCCCAGTGCATCTGTTTGGGCAACCCGTGGATATGACCCGGCTGATGGCGATCGCTCAAGCCCATAATCTAGCTGTGGTTGAAGACTGTGCCCAGGCGACCGGGGCAGAATGGGGCGGTCAAAAGGTTGGCAGCTTTGGCGATATTGGCTGCTTTAGTTTTTACCCAACTAAGAATCTAGGGGCCTGGGGAGATGGTGGCGCTGCAACAACGGATGATCCAACCCTGGCGGAAAAAATGCGAATGCTGCGGGATCACGGCCAGTGCCGTAACTATCACGCCGAAGCAGTCGGGATCAATAGTCGCCTGGATACCTTGCAAGCAGCCGTGCTCCAGGTCAAACTAAAATACCTAGATAGTTGGAATAGCCAACGCTGCAAAGTTGCCCAGACCTATGAGCAGTTGCTAGGGCCGGTGACTCGAATTGTGACTCCCCCGGTATTGCCAGCAGGCAAAAGTGTCTGGAACCAATACACAATCCGGATTTTACAGCCTGAAGCAATATCGACTCCGGGGGCCTATCGGGACCAGATTCGTAGCCAATTGCAATCCATGGGGATTGGGACCATGGTTTATTATCCTCTGCCCCTGCACCTGCAACCGATTTATCAGTCCCTAGGGGAGCAGCCAAGCCAACCCGTTGCCGAAGGAGCCGCCGATCAAGTGCTTTCCTTGCCGATGTTTCCAGAACTGCTAGCGGAGGAACAGGCGCAGGTTGTCCATGGTTTAAAGGATTGTCTGGCCGACTGAATCAACTAGGCAAAGTTTCTAACTGCAAGTCCCCTGCAAGCGCACCCTAATCCTGCGATAATGGGAGAGTTTTGAATTTTTATTGATTCTTGGATTGCAGACGAGGCTTTTCATCCCCAGCTATGCGCACCCATTATTGCGGCAACCTTCGAGCAACAGACATTGGCTCCACAGTCACCCTCTATGGCTGGTTGGATCGACGTCGCGACCATGGGGGAGTCATTTTCCTGGATTTGCGCGATCGCAGTGGAATTCTTCAAATTGTCAGTGATCCGGAGCGAACCCCTGATTCTTATCAACAGGCAGAGGCGTTACGCAGTGAATACGTGATCAAAGTCACAGGCCGAGTTAGCCAGCGGCCTCAGGACTCTCTCAACCCTCGGTTGCCAACTGGAGAGGTTGAAATCTACGCCGATTGCATTGAGCTGCTGAACCCGGTGCGCAAGCAACTGCCGTTTCAGGTTTCGGCCACGGACCTAGAGCCCGTTAAAGAAGAGCTGCGGCTGAAGTACCGCTATCTTGATCTGCGCCGGGAGCGGATGAATCAAAATTTGCACTTGCGCCACCAGGTGATTAAAACCCTGCGCCGCTACCTAGAAGATCATCAGGAGTTCATCGAGGTTGAAACCCCAATCCTGACCCGCTCAACCCCTGAGGGGGCCAGAGATTATCTGGTCCCCAGCCGCGTCAATCCGGGGGAGTGGTTTGCTCTGCCGCAGTCTCCGCAGTTGTTTAAGCAACTGCTGATGGTCTCGGGGTTTGATCGCTACTATCAAATTGCCCGCTGCTTTCGGGATGAAGACCTGCGGGCCGATCGCCAGCCGGAGTTTACCCAACTGGACATGGAGATGAGTTTCATGTCCCAGGAAGAAATTTTGCAGTTAAACGAGGAGCTGATCTGCCATTTGCTCAAGACCCTCAAAGGTGTGGAGCTGCCGCGACCTTTCCCTCGCCTGACCTATGGGGAGGCCATGGACCGCTATGGCACCGATAAACCCGACACCCGCTTTGGCCTAGAGCTAGTGGATGTCTCTGATTTGGTTAAAGACTCTGGGTTTAAAGTGTTTGCTGGGGCGGTTGCCAGCGGCGGCCAGGTGAAAGTGCTGCCAATCCCCGCCGGGAGTGCCGCGATTTCTAA
>JBGTDP010000127.1:0-11530 GCA_041748255.1 Thermosynechococcaceae cyanobacterium
TGAATGCTGCCCTGGTGATCAACGGCACCTTTTTTGGCAGCAATCCTGAAAAGTGGACCATGGGCAATGTGGTTGCCGGGGGGCGTTTCTTGAAGTATGTTCCCTGGGAAGATTACGGTACAACCCTGGGAATTGGTCCCAATAAGCAGCTCGAAATAGCCACGGCGCGGGTGGATGGTAAGCCCTCCTGGCATAATCATTGGTTTTCGATCACAGCCGGTCCCCGATTGCTCAGGCAAGGAAAAGTTTGGTTAGCCCCGAAAACAGAGGGGTTTACCGATCCACGGGTTTTAGGGACTGCCCGCAGAACTGCCGCTGGATTCCCCGCCGATGGCCGTAAACTCGTGCTAGCTGCTTTTTTAGCCAATACAACTTTAGTTAAAGAAGCTAAAATTATGCGGGCAATTGGCTGTAGCGAAGCTGTGAACTTAGATGGCGGCTCCTCTGTGGGGTTAGCCCAGGGCAATCAGGTTTTAGTCTCTCCTACCCGTAGCCTGACCAATGTGATTGCTGTCTACGACAGTCGGCACCCAGCAACCACAGGGTTACGAGCCTCTTGGGTGCGATTTCGGTTTGGAGATCGCTTGCCCGTGCCCAAAGTTGTTTGACTTCAGGCAAGTTTTTCCTTTAGGCGAGTTCTGGCCACTGCCAAGGCATCCGGGAGCTGCTCTGGATCACGACCACCAGCCTGGGCCAGGTTAGGGCGACCGCCGCCGCCGCCACCACACAGTTTGGCAATCTCACCGATGAATTTTCCGGCCTGGAGTCCCTGCTGATTGACCTGAGGGCTCATGGCGGCGACCAAGCTGACCTTCCCAGATTCCGGCACCGATGCCAAAATAACCGCTCCTTCGCCGAGTTTTTGCAGGAGTTGACTGGCAGCAGTTTTCAAGGCTTCGGCATCCACTCCTTCCAAGGAGGAGACCAGAACTTTGAACTTGCCAACGGGTTCAGCCTCGGCCAGCAGACTGTCGGCTTGAGTTAGGGCCAACTCCGCTTTGAGGGTTTCCACTTGCTTTTGGGCGGTTTTGAGTTCGCTCTGGAGCGTCGTCACCCGCTCGGGGATTTCCTCCGGCTTAGCCTTGAAGCGATCGCTCAAGTCCCGGACCACCTGCTCCCGAACATTGAGATATTCCAGCACCGCCGGCCCAGCTACCGCTTCAATCCGGCGGATGCCAGCGGCTACCCCCGATTCGGCAATAATCTTCAATAGCCCAATCTCAGCGGTGTTGTTAACATGGGTGCCCCCGCACAGCTCCATGGAAACTCCCGGTAGATCCAGGACCCGGACCTCGTTTGCATACTTCTCACCAAACATGGCGATCGCGCCTTTGGCCTTAGCTTCAGTCAGGGACATGGTGCTGATATTGGCACTGTGGGCCTCGGCAATCCAGGTATTAATTTGATCTTCAACCTGTTGCAGTTCTGTCGAGGTTAAAGACCGGGGACAGTTAAAGTCAAACCGCAGCCGATCAAAGGCGACTAAAGAACCGGCCTGGGAAATAGACTCATCGACAATTTTCTTCAGGGCCGATTGCAGCAGGTGAGTGGCGGTGTGGTGGGCCTGCACCCGCCGCCGACAGGCTAAGTCAATTTGGGCATTAACTTGATCCCCTACTCGCAGCGTTCCCCGCTCCACGCGACCAAAGTGGACAAAGATCCCCGATTCTTTCTTGACATCCTCCACCCGCACCAGGACGGAGTCCCCGGACAAGTAGCCGCGATCGCCAACTTGACCCCCGGACTCGGCATAAAAAGGAGTTTGATCCAGGGCTACCTGCACCTCAGTTCCAGCCTCAGCCGCTTCCACTGCTTCTCCGGCCACTAGCAGGGCGTGGACTTGAGCCGGGGCGGCGGCTTGGGTATAGCCGAGAAATTTCGTCTCATGGATCTGGGCTGCCAACTCATCCAGAGTGCCCTGAACGGTTAAATCAATCGTTTCGTGAGCGTCCTGGGAGCGACGGCGTTGACGTTCCATCTCCGCTTCAAAGCCTTTGACATCGACTGCGAAGCCTTGTTCTTCGGCAATCTCCTGGGTTAGCTCTAAGGGAAAGCCATAGGTGTCATAGAGAACAAAGGCATCTTGACCGGGAATGGTTTTGGTGGTCTGGGTGTTCTCCTGGGTGAGAACTTCTGCCAGCAGCTTTTCACCCCGATCCAAAGTTTTCAAGAAGCTAGCTTCTTCCCGTTGCAGTTCAGCTTTAATCGCCTCTGCTTTTTGACGAACATTCGGATAGACCGCTTCAGAAAGGGCGATCGCTGTTTCTGCCACCTGGGGCGTAAACTCGGTTTCAATCCCCAATAGGCGTCCGTGGCGGACCACTCGTCGGATCAGCCGCCGCAGCACATAGCCGCGACCAACATTGGAGGCAGAAATCCCATCAGCGATCATGTGAACCACCGCCCGGATGTGATCTCCGATCACCTTGAAGGAAACTTTGGTGTTTTCGGGGCTCTGGAAGTAATCAGTTCCGGCAATCTGGGCAGCGGTTTGAATAATCGGCAAAATCAGATCGGTTTCGTAGTTGTTGGGTACGCCCTGGAGGACCTGGGCCATCCGCTCTAACCCCAAGCCAGTGTCAATATTTTTGTTTTGCAGGGGGGTGAGGTTGCCCTCAGTATCCCGGTTGTACTGCATGAACACCAGGTTATAGAGCTCAATAAACCGAGTGTCATCCTCCAGATCAATCTTGTCCCCTTGTTCAGGGTGAAAGTCGTAGTAAATTTCTGAGCAGGGACCGCAGGGACCCGTAGGGCCAGAGGTCCAGAAGTTATCCGCTGCCCCCATCCGCTGAATCCGGTGGGCCGGAATCTCCACCTGGTCGCGCCAAATCTCAAAGGCTTCATTGTCTTCTTGAAACACACTCACCACCAGTTGCTCTGGCGGCAAATTGTAGGCTTGGGTAATCAACTCCCAGGCCCAGGCAATCGCTTTGGATTTGAAGTAATCTCCAAAACTAAAGTTGCCCAGCATTTCAAAAAAGGTGTGGTGGCGGGCCGTGCGGCCCACATTCTCAATATCATTAGTGCGAATGCACTTTTGCGAGGTAGTGGCGCAGGAAAACTCCGGCGATCGCTGGCCTAAGAAAATCGGCTTAAACGGCAACATCCCAGCGATCGTCAACAGCACTGTTGGATCTTCCGGCACCAGGGAGGCACTGGGTAAGACTTGATGGTCCCGGCTGGCGTAGAAGTCAAGAAATTTCTGCCGAATTTGGGCACCGCTTAAAGAAGTAACCATACTGTGACCATCTGACCCTTGAACCTGCTTTTACCATCATGCCTTTTTTGAAGGCCAACCGTCAGCAGAGCTGGGTCTATTCTCAATTAGCTAGATCGGCTATCTCCCTGGACAATATTTTTGGAGGTTGTAAAGGTTTCAAGATTAATCAGCCCTCGACGGTAGCCCTTTTGGTTAGACATCCCTAGAAACACAGAGCCGCCATTTTGATCCACATTGCGCGAAAACTGGGGAGAAGCATTAATAAACGTCAAGGCACTATTGACCTCCAGGGCAAAGGTTCGGCTCTCCCGATAGGACTCTGTGACCAGACAATCTGCGTGGTTGCTGCTATTGGCGTTAATCCAAGCGATCGCCGCCTCCAGACTATTCACAGCCTTAAAGGTTACAACTTTACTCAGATAGGGCTGCCGCCACTCTTGTTCCTCTGCTAACTTTAGGGCCGGAAACTCAGCGACTAAGTCAGCATCCCCCCTAAGCTCAAAGCCTTTTTCCCGCAAACTATTCCACAGTAGCAATAGAGAAGACCCATTCAGGTCGGAGTGAATCAGCACCTTTTCAATGGCGTTGACTGGGTCAGGCTCGCTTAAGTGGCTCTTGAGAATCATTGACCGCACCAAGTCTACACTCCCAGAAATAGACCAATACAAGTAACAATTCCCCATCGCAGAGCGCAAAATCGGGGCAGTAGACTGGCGGGCGACTTGCTGGACTAAACTGGGTCGTCCGTAGGGAATCACCAGGTTAATGTACTGGTCTAAACTCACGAGTTCTTTAATCGAAGCCCCTTGATCCGACGGCAGGGACTCAAAACTTCCCTTGGGTAAATCCGCTTCTTCGATCGCTAGCCTTAGCACTTGGGCAACTGCACTACTGGTCTGACTTGCTTCGCCACCCCCTCGGGCGACTAAACTATTGCCGGTCTTGATACACATGCCAGCAGTGATCGCAACCAGATCCGGGAAGGCTTCGTAAATAAAGGCAATCACCCCTAGGGGAACCTGTTGACGATAAATCTGACACTGGTTGACCTGATAGGACCCACTGGTAATTTGCTCTAGCGGGTCTGGCATCTCCGCCAGTTGATGCAAAATCCGAGTGGCAGTGTTTAGGCGTTCTGGGGTCAGTTTTAACCAGCCCAGAACTACATCTGGCACAGACACTTCCCGACTGGTTTCTAAATCTAAGGTATTTGCCTCTAATATGGCGTTTTGTTGATCCTGAAGTATTTCTGCCATCATCCGCAGCGCCCGATTACGCTCATTGCTGCTGGTCCGTGCTAATTGAAGGGAGGCGGCATGGGCGCTGCGAACAGCTAATGAGAGAACAGAAGAGGAGTGCATACTAATCTCTATAAAGAGCAAGCCAAGCAATAAAGGCTGGGACCACTGCAATCAAAAAGGTAGCGATCGCCCAAAGCAAAAGATTTAAATCTGGTTTAGCCAGCGATAGCCATATTATCAGAGGCATCAAAATTAATAGAGACAGTCCAACGGTAAACACCCAATAGCTAATGCCTAAACGCCGACGGGCTGTACTCCACTGGTGGCCAGTCCAGTACCAGGTTCGCTTGTAAGGATAGCTGGTTGAGAGTTGTTCAATGGTGGTCGGGTCATCTTGTTTGACGACAAAAATCTGCTGGCACCGCTGACACCCAAATGCTTCTGTCAGGGCGATCGGAACCAGTTGCCCTTGACGGCGGCAGGGACAGGGATAGGCTGAGCTCAGGTCGATTTTTTGGGCTTTGGGAGGTGGCACAGGTGAAGTGCAAGGCAGTAGGGATTGTCCACAATTCTAGCCTGAGCTTTGTTTGACCACTGCATCTAAAAGTATAGAAATCCTGGCAAATGAAGTTCGCCGGAGCCAGGCGCAATCTTTGCTAACTTGATTCAATCTTGATTGAATACTGTCTTAATTAAATACTGTGCCGAGTCTGGCAAAGCGGGTAACGCGATTCGAACGCGCGACATTCACCTTGGCAAGGTGACGCTCTACCACTGAGCTATACCCGCAATCACACCCCTAAGCATCGCAAAATAAAGGTTGCCTGTCAATGCTGATTTACAGCTTAAGCGGTCTGGGCTCAGAAGAACAGCCCCAGCCACAGGTGCTAGGATGGGAGCAAGTATTGCCAATGCAAATGTGAGTGAATTTTCATGACTACTGAGGTTTTAGTCGATAAACGTAAGCTTAAAAAGCCTCCTTTGCAAGTCCATCATCTCGGCGATCGCGCCCTCCGACAGCCAGCTAAGCGCGTGGCCCAGGTCAATGATGAGATTCGTCAGCTGATTCGAGAGATGCTGCAGACGATGTACAGCGAGGATGGGATTGGGTTGGCCGCACCTCAGGTGGCTGTAAACAAGCAGGTGATCGTGATTGACTGTGAGCCCGACGAACCAGCCAAGCCTCCCCTGGTTTTAATTAATCCGGTGATCAAAAAGCAGGGGCAAGAACTCTGTGTTGCTCAAGAGGGATGTCTGAGTATTCCTGGGGTTTACCTGGATGTGACCCGGCCAGAGATGGTTCAAGTTTCGTTTAAGGATGATCAAGGTCGGCCTCAAACCCTAAAAGCAACGGGTCTTTTGTCCCGGGCAATTCAGCATGAGATGGATCACCTGAATGGTGTGATGTTTGTTGACCGGGTTGAGAATGGTTTGGCCCTCAATCAAGAACTTGCGAAGTACGGCTTCTCTCATCAAGCCGTTAAACCTGTTGCTTAACAAATGACTCATCCTTTGCCCCGCATCAGGGTTTAAGCTGGTCTGCAGGGACTAAAACTTTCACTTACAGTTACCGTGACGCCTAAAAGTACAATTTTGCTCGGAAGCTCTTGTGTTGCTTTCATTGCCGCTGTTGGATCGATCTTTGAGCTTTCCTCCGGTCAACCCGATCTGGGCTTTTCAGCAACTGCAATTATCCTGGCAATCAGCATTCCCTTAGGCGGCTATCTTTTTCTGGCAGCGGCCCGAGATGTCAAAGCGGATCGCTAGCCCCCTATAGTTCTCCAATATCTTCATTCCAGAGTTGGGGGTTGCCCTGGATAAATTCGCTCATGAGCTGCTTGCATTCTGCTAAGTCCAAATCTACAACCTCAACCCCATGGGCTTCCATAAATTCCCTGGCCCCTGGGAAGGTTGCTGATTCTCCGGCGACTACTTTTTTAATCCCAAATTGAACAACTGCCCCGGCACAAAGGTAGCAGGGCATCAAGGTTGAGTAAAGCGTTGTTTCGCTGTAGCGGCCAATTCTGCCTGCATTCTGCAGACAGTCGATTTCTGCATGCATGATCGGATTCCCTGCCTGGACGCGCTGATTGTGTCCCTGGCCAATGATCTGACCCTCTCTGACCAACACTGAACCTATGGGAATCCCGCCTGCTTTAAGTCCTTGCTGAGCTTGGGCGATCGCTGCCTGCATAAATGAATCCATAATTTGCCCAAAAGCACTACCAACTTCAGTCATGATCGCATTAAGACGCTTAATTGGTTAGACCTTCATCCCTTCTGAGCCTCAACCTTGAAAGACCTCGAACAACAACTTCAACAGATCAATGCTAAAGATCTAGAAGTAAAGAAGACCTGGTATTCTGCGATCGCAGATGCTTACAACCGGACACGGCCCCCCTATCCCCCAACGCTGATTTCTCGGGTGCTTGAGTTAGCGCAACTCCCGTCAGAGGCACGCCTGCTAGAAATTGGCTGCGGACCAGGGACAGCAACAGTAGACTTTGCACAACGGGGTTTCTCAATGGTCGGCCTTGAGCCTAGCCCAGAAGCTGGCCAACTGGCCCGAGATAACTGCACCCCGTATGCCGCTGTTGAGATTGTGAATACCACCTTTGAAGAGTGGCCGCTAGAACCTCAGAGATTTGATGCTGTTCTGGCTGCAACTTCTTTTCATTGGGTTTCAGCGGAGATTGGGGTTGCCAAAGCGGCAGCGGCTTTAAAGCAAAAAGGGGTTTTAATTCTACTGTGGAATACACCTCCGCAGCCAAGTTATCAGGTTTACCAGGATTTAGAGGAGATTTATCAAACTCAAGCGCCATCCCTTAAAGGCTACGAATCGATAAAAAACCACCAGGAAAACCTCGGCAGGATCGGCCAGCAGGCGATTGACTCAGGACTGTTCCAAGACTTAAGGTCCGAACAGATGATCTGTGAGCTCACCTATAGCATTGACGATTACTTGGGGCTTTTAAGCACCTTGTCACCCTACATTGCTCTGGAGACACAATAGCGGAAGGCTTTATTCGCTAGCCTCAAGGCAGCGTTAGAGAAACACTGTGGAAATTTGCAGCTTTCCCATCTTTCCGCTTTTCATCTTGTCCAGAAAGTCTCCTAAAGCCGAACAGTTTAGGCCAAAGCCACCACAGAAACCATGATGGAACTACAGCAAATCAACTCAGAGTTAGCCATAGCCGGTCAGGTGACACCAGAGGCCCTTGAGCAAGCCGCTAAATCAGGCTACAAGGCAGTTCTTAACCTGCGATCGCCCTCAGAGGAGGGGTTTTTAGACAATGAACCCCAACAGGCTGAAGCCGCTGGCTTAGCCTATGCCAATATCCCGGTCAGTCCCAAGGCCTTGAGCCACGAGCTAGCCGATCAGGTGCTAGCCCAAATCGAGCAGTTTCCTAAACCTGTTTTGGTTCACTGTGCCAGTGGCATGCGGGCCAGCCTCATGGCCTTGCTGAGAGCAGCGACCCAACAAGGGATGACGCCCGCGCAAGCAGTGGGCTGGGCTCAAGATCTGGGCTTTGATTACAGCGCCAATCCTCAACTCAAGCAGTTCTTCGAGGACTACATTGCCAGTCATACTTAGCAGTAGGGGTTGGAATCAGGCTGGGTGATCTCTGCATCCTCAATGGCTAGGGTCAACTGATAAATTTGCCGCCGGGACAGCGGGGTTTGCTGCGCTAATTGACGGCTGGCTTGGGAGCGGGAAATACCTTGTCTTAAAAGGGTTATCAACTCCGTCTTTAGAGCTGCTTCTGAGAGAATCGGCTGGGTTAGGTTGGCTCCGGCAATCACCAAGGTAAATTCCCCCTGGGGGTCTCGGTTGGCGTAGGTAGTCATTGCCGCTGCCAGGGTGCCCCGCCACACCTCTTCATGAAGCTTCGTCAGCTCTCTAGCCAGGGTGAGGGGACGATCCTGACCTAGAATCGCCGCTAGATCCTGCAGGGTTTGCCGCAGCCGATGGGGAGACTCGTACAAAATCAGTGTACGGACTTCAACTTGCAGCGCCTCCAGGCGATCGCGACGAGCTTGACCTTTAGGGGGTAAAAAACCCTCAAACACAAATCGCTGGGTTGGCAACCCGGAAGCAATTAAGCCGGCGATCGCGGCTGTTGGCCCTGGAATTGGCACAACTAAAATTCCGGCCTCGGCACAGGCTTTGACCAGCTCAAAGCCAGGATCAGAAATGCCTGGCATCCCAGCATCGGTGACCAGAGCGATTGTCTGGCCTTGGCCCAGGCGATTTAACAGCTCTGGAATCCGGTGCTGCGCATTATGTTCGTGGTAGCTGATTTGCGGTGTCTGAATTTGAAAGTGCTGCAGAAGCTTGCCGGTATGACGAGTATCTTCAGCGGCAATTAAGTCTACAGACTGTAAAATCCGAATAGCCCGAAAGCTGATGTCTTCCAAGTTGCCAATTGGGGTCCCGACCAGATAAAGAATCCTAGACAAAGCCATTGCTTAAATTGTCACTGCTGTGAGAATATTCCAAGGAATAGTTCGAAAGTTCTTCCAAGAAACCAGTTTTAGCATCAAGGATGGTTCTGTCTGGTCGTTTTTGGAGATGTATGGTTGCAAAAAGCTAAATATTAAAGGAGCAAATCACAGGACTTCAAGATATTTGGCTGATTATACTTAAACGTCAGCCTTCAGGGGGAAGCTTTAAAAACTTTAAAACCTGAAAATCCTCTAAATTCTTAGATTAGAAATTAGAATATTTCCAAATATGTATCTTAAAGCTTGTCCCCAGCAAACTCATTAAGTTTAAGTGAATTGGGTGGCTAAATTTAGCGAATATTATTTTGGATTTGATCCACCCAGAAAGTTGATGTGTTAATTTTATTCGGTTACTCAAACCCCTGAAAAGTAAGTCTTAGAAGCCAATGAATGATAGTTTAAACACGATTACAGGAGATTTAAGTCGATCGGTCCCTAACTTAATTGGGGCGATCCTTATTCTCATAATTGGCTGGTTGATTGCGATTGTTGCTGCCTGGGTTGTTAAGGCAATACTTTCGCGCACAAGCCTAGACAACCGCCTTGCTAAGTGGATAACGGGTCGAGACGACTCTTCAGCTGTTACCAATATCGAAAAATGGACAGCGACTGCTGTCTTTTGGGTCATCATGATTTTTGTCTTGGTGGCCTTTTTACAGGCACTGAAGTTGACCGCAGTCTCTGAGCCCCTCAGTGATCTGCTTCGGCAAGTCTTTGCCTACTTACCTAAAATTGCTGGGGCAGCAATTCTGCTGGGGGTTGCATGGCTGATTGCTACGCTGGCAAGAATGTTGCTGGTTCGGGGATTAAAAGCCTTTTCTTTAGATGAAAAGCTCAATCAAGCGGGTGACAGCTCAGACCAGAGACAACCTTCTACCCGCCCAGAAACGACTACGGGAACAACTCAAACCTTTCCCCAACGCGGAACGGATGTCCCACCAGGAACAACCACCTCAACCCAAGCTTTTCCTCAACGTGAGACTGATCTGCCATCAGGAACGACCAGCTCAACTCAAAGCCCCTCAAGAGATAGGGATACAAGCAGCGGGGGCAATCAGTTTCTGCTCAGCGAGACCCTGGGAAATGCTCTCTACTGGTTTATCTTTCTGCTGTTTTTGCCAGCCATCCTCGGGGCTTTGGAGTTAGATGGCTTGCTTCAACCGGTGCGGGGACTACTAGATAAAATTCTAGCGATTCTGCCCAATATTTTAGCGGCGGTGATCATTGGCTTAGTGGGTTGGTTTATTGCCCGGGTTGTGCGACTGATTGTCACCAATCTGCTGAAGGCAACCGGAGCTGACCGCTTAGGAGAAAGATTTGGCATTGGGCGGGCCACCGGCGGCAATGGCTTGTCCTGGTTGATTGGCTACGTTGTTTACGTTTTAATCTTGATTCCAGCTGCGATCGCTGCTCTGAATACGCTGCAGTTAGATGCCATTTCAGATCCAGCAACAAATATGCTGCAGCAGATTCTAAATTCGCTGCCGCTGATTTTTACCGCCGCCTTGATCCTGGCCATTGCTTATGTGATTGGCAAGTTTGTAGGTGACCTGATAACCAATATCTTGACAAGTGTTGGCTTCAACAATGTATTTTCCTGGCTGGGGATTCAAGACAGACCCCAAACCCCCTCAAATATCTCTGCCCCCGCTCCGGGGAGCAGCCCTGGCGCAATTGGAACGCCGTCCACAACGGCAGGCGGAGTTACCCAGCAGACTCCCTCAGAACTAGCAGGGATTGTGGTTCTGGTGGGCATCATGCTGTTTGCGGCGGTGACAGCAACCAATGTCCTGGGATTTGAAGCTCTAACCGCAATTGTCACCGGTTTAATTGTGATTTTAGGTCGGATTCTGGCAGGCTTAGTGATCTTTGCTGTTGGTCTTTACCTGGCTAATCTAGCCTTCCGCTTGATTGTCAGCTCTGGGGGCGGTCAGGCTCGGATTCTGGCTCAAACTGCTCGGGTGGCGATTATCGCTCTAGTGGCGGCCATGGCCTTGCAGCAGATGGGCATTGCCAGCAGCATTGTCAACCTGGCCTTTGGTCTATTGTTGGGGGCGATCGCTGTGGCAATTGCCCTAGCCTTTGGCCTGGGGAGCATGGACATTGCCGCTGGAGAAGTCCGGGGATGGCTCGATTCCTTTAAGAATAAGGATCAACTGCCACCCCGTTACTAGACTCTTCTAACCCAATCAGTTAAATCCAAATTAACAGAGGAGCCCACTTTGGGCTCCTCTTGGTTTTTAGGCTCTCATGGTTAGCAAAATCAAACCCGGTGGCCTTTAACCCTCAAGCTGATGCTGCTTTAGCTCAGCTAAAGAAACGTACTCTAAGGCAGAGGCGTGGGTTGCAGCCAAAACCACAGGCGGAGCAGCCCCAGCAGCAAGAGCCTCTTGCCAGCGAGCAGCGCACAGGCACCACTGGTCTCCCGGCTTTAGCCCCGGAAAATCAAAGCCCGGGACTGGGGTGCTCAAATCGTTCCCCCTGGCCTTGGTAAATTCAAGAAAGGCTCTAGTCATCTGGGCACAGACAACATGGGCTCCCATGTCACCGCCCCCGGTGT
>JBGTDP010000128.1:0-4346 GCA_041748255.1 Thermosynechococcaceae cyanobacterium
TGGCACCGGGATGCAAGTTTGGCTAAAACTTCGGGCCGCAGTTGGTCAAAAGGGCTAGTGAGAGCTAGAAACTCGTGCGCCTTTGGCTGAGAAACAGTTTGGGTCATATTTAAGATTGGGTTGAGTAAGAATTGGGCCAGCTTGAGCCTTTACGAGGCCACGGGCAGAGAAAGTTGCCGCAGTGGACCCACCTTCTGAATCTGCCCGGCAAGCCAGTCTTCAAACAGCTCATTGAGGATGCGACGGCGCAGGGACTCGTCTAACTGGGCCGGAAAAAACTTTTCTAAGCGCACAACTAAAAACCACTCTTCTACGCGAGTGGGCGGCCACAACTGACCCGGTTGACTGATAGAGAGAATCCGGGCGATCGCCGGGTGGGGAACCTTCAATGACATCGGGCCGACAACGCCGCCCGTGTTTGCCTCTGGACCTTGAGAGTGCTCCTGGGCCAAATCATTAAACGACTGCTCCGCTTCTTGGATGCGGAAGTAAGCCTCCTGGGCCACCCCGAGATCCTTAGTCCGCAACAGCGAGTAAATCACTCGGTCGTAGCTGGACTTGTGGGCAATGAAATAAGACTCGACTTTAGAACCCCAAGTGGCAAGCTTAAATTTTTCTATCAACAGGGGACGAAGCGCTAGTTGCTCCAAGTCTGCTGGGGTCAGACCTTGTTGATCTAGCCAGGTTTGCTGGGCTGCGGGCGTCGACAGTTGCTGCTGCTGACAAAAGGCTTCAAAGGCCGCAGCACGCTCGGCTTTGGTGTAGGATAATCTGGAAATTTCCTGATCGACAATCAAATTTCGCACCAGTTGCGGGGTTAACTGATAGCGATTAAGCAGAGCCAGAAGTTCGTCGGTGCAAATAACCTGCTCGCCAATTTGAAACATTTCCGTCATCTTTAAGAAGCCTATTTGAAGCTTATGGGTTGCTGGGGAGCAAAACTTTCCCCTAGGTGCCCATTTAGGAAAGACTAGAAAGGATCTATCTGCCAGAAAATTGTACCAAGTCCCTAGACCTTAGAAGGTAAAGGCTAGGTAAAATAACGATGTTGAGGATCTTGGATTTGCGCTGTTTGAATTCTGAGAAACGTAATCTCTAAGATTTAGTTGGAAACCAAAAATTAGCCCCTGAATTCTGTCAACGTACTGCTCAGGCTTAAAAAGCCACCGGAATAAAATATTTTCTTAAACTTCTTTTTCTTAAGCTCCCTAAAGCTTTTGCTAAATCAACAGAAAGCTTTGTTGTAGCGAGTTTTACAGTCTTCACTTAGTCCCCCTATTGCACCTACATTCATTAACAATGCCCTTAATCATCCAATTCTAGATAAATCTATCAGTCGCTTCAAGGGCAGCTAAAATTATTTCGCCCCAATTCCCAGGTATAACTCCCCGACCTTAGGATCGTTGAGGAGCTGCGGGCCAGGGCCTTCAAAGCGATCGCGCCCGGTGTCTAGAACGTAACCGCGATCGGCCATTGCCAAAGCCTTACGGGCATTTTGTTCCACCAAAATAATCGAAGTTCCCTGCTGGTTAATGTCTTGAATTTTATGGAAAATATCCTGAACCAGCACTGGGGAGAGGGCTGCAGAGGGTTCATCCAAAATTAACAGACTCGGCTGCAGCATCAGTGCCCGTCCCATAGCTAGCATCTGCCGTTCGCCGCCAGAGAGGGTGCCAGCCCGCTGTCGTCGTCGCTCCGCCAACCGGGGAAAGGTCTGGTAAATTTGGGCCTTGAGATCCCCCAAAGCCACATTGCGGATAAAGGCTCCCATTTCCAGGTTCTCTTCCACGCTTAGGGAGCGAAAAATATTGGCCAGTTGCGGCACATAGCACATGCCTTTTTTGACAATCTGATTTGGCTTGAGTCCGGCAATATCTTTTCCTTGGAAGCGGATGCTGCCCTGGCGCGGCGATAATAGACCGCAAATCACCTTTGCCAGGGTGGATTTGCCCGCCCCATTCGGGCCAATAATCGCAATCATCTCCCCTTGGGTGAGTCTGAGATTCACCCCCTGCAAAATATCCAGGTCCTGAATGTAGCCAGCATAAACCGCTTGAACGTCTAGCAAGGTTTGGATCGGCGGCATTGGCAAGCGCTAAAGTTAAAAGGACTGGGGGTGAGACTTTACGAACTCTGCCCTTGATTAAACCAGAAAAACACTAGGTTGGTGTATTCTGCAAGTCTGGGCGCTCCTCGGGAACAATCGCGCCTTCCACCGGGCAGACCTGCAGGCAAATTCCGCAGTCAATGCAGGTGGCAAAATCAATCCAGTACCAGTCAGTGCCCTGGGTGTTCTTGCCAGGGCCTTCATGAATACAAGCCACAGGGCAGGCATCTACGCAGTCAGCAACGCCTTCACAGGTATTGGTCAAAATTGTATGGGCCACAGTGTTCTCTCTATTTCAGCTCAATCGGAATTTGTTTTGATTCTAATTCTGAAGGGAAGCTCTAACTCCCCTTCCAGGTTAGCGGAATAACCTACCCCTCGGACGGGGCACGTCCCTAAAATCAGGCAACTTTTGCCAAGTAATGGGACGGCCCTGATAGAATCCGGTAAAGTTCTCTCTTGGCTTGCTATGACAGAAAAAATTCTGGATATTCGCAACCTTCAGGTGCAGTTTCAAACCGAGGAAAAAATCATCCGGGCGGTGGATGGGATTTCTTTTAGCTTAAATCGTGGCCAAACCCTGGGAATTGTGGGCGAATCTGGATCGGGCAAGTCAGTCACTTCCTTGGCGTTGATGGGGCTAGTGCCAAATCCTCCGGGGAAAATTGTCAGCGGGGAGATTTATTTTCGGGGACTGGCAGCCGATGACACACCTTTGGAACCGGTTGATCTAGCCAGGCTGACTGAAAGCCAGATTCAAGCCTATCGGGGCAGCCAGATGGCGATGATTTTCCAGGAACCCATGAGTTCTTTAAATCCGGTCTACACCTGTGGGTTTCAACTGATTGAGGCCCTGAAGCAACATCAAGAGCTTTCGCCGCCGGAGGCCCGCCGCCGAGCAATTGCTCTGTTGCAGGAGGTGAAACTGATTCCCGCCGATGGCCAACTGCGGCAACAGTATTTGGAAGAATATCCCACCACTGGCCAGCAACCTTTAAGTGAAAAAGACCTGCAACGGCAAGTTAACCAGCAAAAACTTGCCTTTTTAGATCGCTATCCCCACCAACTGTCTGGGGGACAAATCCAACGGGTGATGATTGCGATCGCCATCTCCTGTAATCCGGCGGTGCTGATTGCCGATGAACCAACTACGGCTTTGGATGTCACCGTGCAGGCAACCATTTTGGATCTGCTGCGGGAGTTGCAGGGCCGGCGGGGCATGTCGATTATTTTTGTCACCCACGATCTGGGGATTATTGCCGAAATTGCCAATACCGTCGTGGTCATGTACGAGGGCAAAATCGTTGAATCTGGGTCCCTAGAGCAAATTTTTACCCATCCTCAACACCCCTATACCCAGGGGCTACTGGCCTGCCGTCCCCAACCCGAGCGGCGGCTGAAGTATTTACCAACGATCGCTGATTTTATGCAGGCTGACACCGGGGGGAGTGGGGAGCGAGTCCTAAGTGCTAGAGAAGCAGCAACACCGGAAGTTGAAATTTCTGACGCCGACTTAGAGAGACGTTTAACGGACCTACAGCAGCGATCGCCCCTGCTGGCAGTGGAGGATTTACAGGTATTTTTCCCCGTCCGGGGCGTGTTTGGGCAAACGGCTCGTTACGTGCCAGCGGTTAATGGGGTCTCTTTTGCCGTCTATCCCGGTGAAACCCTGGGCCTGGTGGGGGAATCTGGCTGCGGTAAAACCACCCTGGGTCGAACCTTGATTGGTTTAGTCAAGTCAACCGGGGGCCAGATCTGGTTTGAAGATCGACCAATCACCGGCTTAGGGTCGCGGCAATTGCGGCGACTGCGGCGGGATATGCAGATGATCTTCCAAGATCCCTACAGTTCCTTAGATCCGCGTATGAGCATTGGGGCGGCGGTCACGGAGCCGCTGCGTATTCACAATCCTGGTTTGGGGGCCCGGCAGCGGCGGGAGCGAACGGCCTATCTTCTAGATCGGGTTGGCCTGGCTCCAGAGGCAATGGGTCGCTATCCCCACGAGTTTTCTGGCGGTCAACGCCAGCGGGTCTGTATTGCCCGTTCTCTCGCTTTGAATCCCAAGTTTATTATTTGCGATGAATCGGTCTCCGCCCTGGATGTCTCAGTCCAGGCCCAGGTGCTAAATTTGCTCAAGGAATTACAGGCAGAGTTTAACCTCACCTATATCTTTATCTCCCACGATTTGAGTGTAGTGAAGTTCATGAGCGATCGGATCATGGTGATGAACCAGGGCAAG
>JBGTDP010000129.1:0-14004 GCA_041748255.1 Thermosynechococcaceae cyanobacterium
TTAGCGCGGCTACATCGCAAGACCTTGTGTTATTCCAAGTCCGTTGAGATGCTCAAGTGTTCGCTGCGTCTACTACTCCACTATTTGAAATACCGGACAGTTCCTTTGCCTGCTTAGTTCATTACTCTTTCAGCAACGCCCTACTAGGCTTCTCTAGTTGGTCATTCGCTAGATTTAGCTCCGGTTAAGCAGGTCCAGGCAGCGCCAATTGCTTGATTCCCAAAACATCCACAACCTCTGAAGTGGGAAACGAAGGAGTCAGGATTCTAACTTATCGGTTACTCAAGAGATAGAGGTTAAATCTTTGCTTGAGAATTAAGCTATTAGCTTAGGGCCAAGAGATGCACATCATTTCAGCCGCTATGCTTTTAGTTCTATCTCAAGGTAGAGATGCTTCCAGAGCAACGCCTATAGAATAAAAATGTCAAATCATAACTCTTTTTTCAATAAGCAACTATAATCGGAAAGCTAGTTTAGCTTCCGGGGGAGACGCATATGTTATATCAAACCAATCGCGACTTGCCTGTGAACGTCCAAGACCGCTTGCCTGAGTCCGCTCAAGACCTCTATCGGGTTGCTTTTAACTCTGCTCTCCACTGGTATGGAGAAGAGACAAAAGCGCATCAGACGGCTTGGAGTGCGGTTAAGAATCAGGCTGCTAACCTCAGCGGCTCTCTCTACTCATCTCATTACTAAGGGCCATTACTAAAGGCAGGACTTGTTGCGGCGCTTAGGAAGCCCAAGCCAGAAGTGATAGCCTAAATAAAGGTATTTCTTTATTTATAGGTGGATTGCTAATCTATGGCAGCTTCTGAACTAACTGATTGGGTTGGCGCTGTTCCAGTAGAGGAAATCCGCTATGACCCGCGAGGTTTGGTCCCAGCAGTCATTCAGGATTACTTGGACGGTGCTGTCTTGATGGTGGCCTGGATGAACCAGGAGTCCCTGCAAAAAACCCTGGAAACTGGACAAACCTGGTTTTGGAGTCGGTCTCGCTCAGAGCTGTGGCCCAAAGGGGCTACTTCAGGCCATTTTCAAAATCTGCGATCGCTGCGTTACGACTGTGATAGTGATACGTTGCTAATTGGGGTAGAGCAAGTTGGCGAGATTGCCTGTCATACTGGCGAGCGAAGTTGCTTTCATCGACTGGGGGATAAAGTTGTTCCTGCCCCTGCTGATACCCTCTCCCAAGTGTTTGCCGTGATCCGCGATCGCCAGGATCACCCCCAACCAGACTCTTACACCTGCCAGTTACTGGCAACGGGTGACAACAAAATTCTCAAAAAGATTGGCGAAGAAACTGCCGAGGTTGTGATGGCTTGTAAGGATGATGATCCTGAAGCGATCGCCGCCGAGGTGGCAGACCTTTTTTATCACACTCTCGTTGCCCTAGCCCATCATCAGGTTGACCTGCGGGCTGTCTATCAAAAGCTACAAGGGCGACGGCGTTAGCTATTTTACTGCTAGCTTAGATGCCAGCTTCTTTCTAGCTCAGTGACTTGACACTGGCGCAGAAGCTGCATCGCCACAGATAGTTTTTGAATTGGGGTTAAGCTGGCTGCTGCCCGCAACAACTCCTCGACGGAAATTGGCTTGGGAAAACAACGCTCAATCTGTTGCCACTTGCGGTTTTTGGTGGCGACGCGGATTGAGTCCCCCAACTTGAGCGATGCTAAGACAGGATGAGAAGACGGGCCAGAGAGCTTTAATTGCTGCCCCTGATTGGTTTGACAGGTAATAAGAATTTTAGAGCGACGGATAGAATTTAACTGAACAGTGGCCTGAATAAATTGAGACATAGGGATAAAAAGTTCAGGAGATCAGATAGAACAATTGTACTAGTCTAAGGGAATTTAGCTTACAATATTGCACATGTTGCACAGATTTAATCCTGTTGCCCACTAAGGATGTCCCGATGCCCCGATTTTTACACGTGTCCGATATTCATCTGGGTTACGATCGCTACAACAGCAAAGCTCGCGGCCTTGATTTTTTCCATGCCTTCCAGCACGCCCTAGAAAAATATGCTGTTGAGGCAGCAGTCGATTTTGTAATTATTGCCGGGGATTTATTTGAGCATCGTAATATCCAGCCAGCAACCCTCAACCAGGCTCAGATCTGCCTACAGATGCTCCAAGAAGCCGGAATTCCGGTTTTAGCGATTGAAGGCAACCACGATAATCTGCCCTACGGCACTAAGACCAACTGGCTTAGGTATCTCTGTGACTGGGGGCTCTTGCTACTTCTGGAGCCGGAGGTTTTAGCCCCAGGTCAGTGGCACTATCAACCCTGGAGCCCCGAATCGCGCCGAGGGGGGTATATCGACCTAGCCTGTGGGGTGCGGGTGTTTGGCTCAAACTGGTATGGGGCCTCCGCCCCGGCAGCCATTGCCGGGATGGCAGCAGCGATTCAGACCCTGCCCCCTGGCCCGGACAAGTCTATCTTTTTACTACACCATGGCCTAGAGGGGCAAATTGCTCGCTATGCCGGAGCTTTGCGCTATTCTGAGCTCCTACCGCTAAAAACCGCGGGAATTGACTACTTGGCCCTGGGGCACATCCACAAAAACTACACCGTTGAGAATTGGATTTTTAATCCCGGTTCAGTAGAAGCCAACAGCGTGGAAGAAAGCCGCTGCCAGCGGGGGGTTTACCTGGTTGAAATGAGCCCAGCCGGAGTCAGCGCCCAGCTTAAGCGTGACTACCACCAGCGCCCAATTGTGCGACTTAGCCTAACTGCCCGAGGCCAGGAAACCTTAGAACAGCTTTGGCAAGCTGCGATCGCCGAAGTTGAAACTGCAATTAACACGGGGCAGTTGATTCCAGATCAACAACCGATTGTGGAACTTCGGATTCAAGGACAGGTGGGGTTTGATCGCCTGGAGCTTAATGCCCGGCAGTTGCAGCAAGCCCTGCATCAACTCAGTGGGGCACTGATTTTTTTGCTCAAGTATGAAGTAGATGCCTTGGAGTATATCTCTCCTCTGACCCAGGAGGCGAGCATTGAAGCGATTGAGCAAGAAATTTTTGCTGACCTGCTGGCTGCTAATAATCAATACAAACAGCGGACTGCTGAGCTGGCCCCACGCTTAAGTGAGCTCAAAGCCTTACAGTTAGAGGGGCAACCAGAAGCAGACCTTTATCAGTTTGTTCAGCAATTGCTGCAGGCATCTCAAGCTAGCTAAGGGATAAATCAGAGCAACCACTGGTATGAATGAATCCATTGAGGCAGACCTTGGGGGGCAAACCTGGTTGATAGGTCACTTCATCCTCAACTAATATCCGTAGAACACAGCAATGGGTGGTGTGAACATCGTTCGGCAGGGGTTGCGATAGACTATTCCTCAGCCTCTAATCGATAGCCTTTGCCATAGACTGTCTGGATCAACGGCGTTTCTAGTTCCGCCTCAATTTTGCGCCGAAGCAAGCGAATTTGTGCTGCCAACACATTGCTGTTGGGCTTGTCTACCTCAGGCCAGAGATGCTGGTAGATCTGTTCATGGGAGAGCAACTGACCGGGACGGCGGATCAAATAATCTAACAACTGGCATTCTTTTTCGGAAAGATTAATCACCCGGCCATTGCGATAGGCAATCTGATTGTCTAGATCTAATTCCAGCCCTTTAATCTGGGGCTGCGCTGTTTGATTGATGTTGGTCTCCTGCTCCAGGTGGGAACGGCGTAGCAGGGCTCGAACCCGCGCCAAGAGCTCTCGCAGTTCAAAGGGTTTAACCAGGTAGTCATCAGCCCCAGCATCCAACCCCTGCACCCGATCATCCACAGTGTCTTTAGCTGTTAGAAATAGTACTGGTGTGGAAGCCCCCTGCGATCGTAGTTGCTGACAAACCTCCACGCCGGTGAGATTGGGCATAATCCAATCTAAAATCAGTAGGTCGTAGTGCTGGCCAAGGCGGTTATTTTCCTGCAGCCTTCGCAGGGCACTTTCTCCGTCATAATCAACGTCTACCCTATACCCTTCCCGGCTTAGTAGCCGACTGAGAGGATCTGCTAATTCGACTTCATCATCAACCAGAAGAATTCGCATCCGCCAGATCAAGCTAAATCAATTAGGTCTAGTCCTATTTTATCGGCGAGGCTAACATTTACGTCCGTCTTCCCTCAAATGAAACCCCTCAAGCATTTCTGTTATGTCATCCCAAAACCTTAACAACCGGCTCAGTGAGATTAACCTTTACTTTGGGCTCAAGATTCTGCTGCCTTCGGTGTTGATCTCGGTTGGCATTAAGTTTCTCGGTCCTCAGTTAGCGATTCCGGCAACCACAATGGTTGTGCTAGCCATTGTTCTCCTGCCGTCGCTGGTTTTGGGGGTAGCCCTGCTTTGGCGGGGTTGGCAACAGCGCTAAGAGATCAGCCACAAACGGCTCTGAAGCAGCAGTCTCGATCAACAAAGGTTGTTTGCGCTTAACCCAGAAAGCTGTCAACCCGGCTGAGATTGCCCCTTGATAGTCTTCTGCCAAACTATCGCCAATATGCCAGACCTCAGAGGCAGTCGTCTGATGCTTGGCGATCGCTGCTTGAAAGATGCCCTGATCGGGTTTAGCCACCCCGACTTCGGTTGAAAGCGTCACGGAGTTAAAAAACGGCGCTAAATCCAGGGCCGCTAATACCTGGTAAAGACGAGTGTCAAAGTTAGAGAGAATGCCCAGCTCGATCCCCTGGGCGTGCCAGGCTTGCAGAGACGGGAAAACATCTGGGTAAATAAACCAGGGGGCAGTCGTGGCAAAGTAAGCGTAGAGTTTTTCAAAAAACGTCTCAAAATCAGCGAACTGTTCTAGAGCGCCAACACGGTCAAAGCTTTGGGCAGAGATCGCTCGCCACCAAGCAAATTCCTGCTCTTGGAGCAATTCTGGCCCTACGTCCGGAAACACCGCCTTTGGGGCTGTGCTAAAACTCTCAATAAAGGCTTGATGCAGCGGTGCTGCTGCCACCTTGACCCCAAATTGTCCGGCTAGGGTTTGGTACACCTGCCCGACACTGCCCCGGACCCCAAACAGTGTGCCGACTGCATCTAAGAAAATAACTTGGGGTTGCTGCTGGGGTCTAGAGGTTGGCATTTTGAATCACCTGAAATTTAAGGATATTTACAAAGCCTTACTTCTAGCAGATAAAGCACAGAAGAGAAAGGCTATGATTTTGATTAACTGAATTAGAACTGAGTTGCGCTACAGCATCCTGCTTGTGAATTTATTAAGTGACTCTCCACTGTTGGTGGCGACACCCACCCCTGTCTTAGGAGATATCAGGTTTGATGTGGCCGTTGTATTGGTGTTGCTGCTGCTTTCTGCTGTTTTCTCTGGATCAGAGACAGCAATCACCGCCCTAGATAATCTTAAACTCAGAGCCTTGATGAAGGAACAGGGCGATCCAAGCGGATTGTTCAGGCTGGTTCTAGAAAAACGAACCCGGTTTATTACCACCCTGTTGGTTGGCAACAACCTGGTCAATAATTTCGCGGCAATTTTGACCAGCAATATTTTTGCCGTCTGGTTTGGGGGAGCAGGCTTGGGGATTGCCACGGCAGTCATTACTTTTTTGGTGCTGGTGTTTGGCGAGATTACGCCCAAGTCTTTGGCGATCAACAACGTCATGCCAATTTTTCTCTTGGTGGTGCGTCCGATTTATTGGCTCTCCCTTTTGCTTGCCCCGTTTATTCGCTTATTTGAAGGGGTCGCTCAAGCGGCGATTCGTTTCTTTCAAGGGAACCTGATTCAGCAAAGTGAATCCATGGAGGACCTGCAACTCCTTATTGAGGTCTTAGGCGGTAAGGGCCAATTGGATTTGCAGAAGCACCAGCTGCTGAACAAGGCCCTAACCCTAGATAGCTTGAATGTCCGCCAGGTCGTCAAGCCCCGAATTGAGATGCGAACGATTTCCCATGAGGTGACCCTGCAAGATCTGGTTAATCTCTGCCTAAAGACTGGATATTCTCGCATCCCAGTTCAGGAGGAGTCTAAGGATGAAATTGTGGGGGTGATTCACCTGAAGCGAGCCTTGCAGGAACTCAAAGCCCAGGGAAATCAACCTGTGACCGTTGCCATGGACCCGCCGGTTTATATTCCAGAAACAAAACGGGTGGCAGACTTACTAAAAGAAATGCTGCAGCAGCGACTGCATTTAGCGATCGTTGTTGATGAGTACGGTGGGACGGTCGGCCTTGTGACCTTGGAAGACATCTTGGAAGAATTAGTGGGGGAAATCTATGATGAGAGTGATGTTCCGGTAAGATTATCGGTTCGCTCTGGCTTAGGCAGAGGGCTTCCCCGTAATCCCTCCGGTCCGAGCAAAATTTAAGTACTTGTTTTCGCCATAGGGTAACTCATGTCAGTTCTAGTTTGATCTGGAAGCTCAAGGCTTTGAAGCCTGATCATTAAGTGCTTTGTTCAAATTTTGAGATTGTAATCGAACCGGTCGTTATGCTACCATCAGAAGCCGTGGGAAAGAAGGGTCGGTGCCCGAGTGGTTAATGGGGGCGGACTGTAAATCCGCTGGCTACGCCTACGCTGGTTCAAATCCAGCCCGGCCCACCACAAAATACAAATGCCCGTGTGGCTCAGTGGTAGAGCACACCCTTGGTAAGGGTGAGGTCGCGAGTTCAATCCTCGCCACGGGCTTTATTTCAAAAGACTTCTATGTGTCGCTCTGTAAGGCTTGCAGGGCGCTTTTTGTCGTATGCCGGATTCTCAACAAGAATGTTAGAGGGGAGTTAAATGGGGTTATCTGGGTACGCTTAAAGTAGAAATTAACTGGTTTGAGAGCGTTGTCTATAGACAACTCGAAATCGGGCATCATTAAAGAATCAAGTTGGAACGATGATGATGCCCAAAAAGCCGACCATCATGATCAAGTTTAATGACTTGACCCGTGAGCAAATTAGAGAGATTGGGATTTTGGGGAGAATGTAGTCTAGCGCCTCGGATGAGATGTACCTAAGCCCTGAGAGAGCCAAAAAGCTGGGGCTTACTGAAGACCAGATGAAGAAAGTCTGGTTGAAGTATTGAGTATGCAACCGACCCTAGCAGACCTATATGATCAAGAGGGTCATTATGATTCCGGCAACCTGACCTTTCTGGCGTTGTGGTTTGACAGGGGGCTAAATGTGCTGAAGCTTTCAAGTTTTAGGTATTGGGCAAGGACACAAGTATCAAAAATCAGGAATCGGGCGTGGGTAAGTGTATTAGGTTTGTTCTTAATCACTCAAATCGGTAGTCATTACATTGATAAATTGCTGGATTGGGCCGGGCCATTTTTAGCTAGTTCTGTCACGGTGCAGGTCTGGTGGTTGGTTTTTCTGATTGTGATTATCGTTGTGCTTCCCACGCTTCTAGCTTTGTCCTATAAGTATGCACACCACCGCGCCAACCGTCTAAACGAGCTAGACGATTCGTTGCTTCGGCTCCTTTCTGGGTTGATTTCGTCATCGAGCTTTACAGAAAAGGATGATGCAATGATTAGGCTGTTGGATGAATTTTTATATGATGCAACCAAGATGTTTACTGATGTCCAACGAGGTTCAGTCCTGCGACTCGATCCCGATGATCCCAGCTATTTAAGTATATGGAAATCTAGGGGGATGCCCGTAGAAAGTGTTGATCAAACTCGGTTTTACATAGGCAGCGAGTCTGACAAAGAGCGTGGGATTGCTGGACGAACATACCTGGATGGTAATCTTCGTGTTGTTCATCTTTCCAAAAAGAATGGTAGCTGGGTGCCCGATAGCCTTGACTACAAGAAGTCTATTAGGCGAGATCGACCACCTTACCACTCGTTTGCTGTTGTCCCAATGAACAGTAGTGAGGGCAAACCTATCGGAGTTTTATGTTTTGACAGCATGACACAGCACGAATTTGATTCCCCTAAAATTAAGGACTTGCTACTTGCACTTGGGAATCGAATTACAGCAGCTGTAGAGATCTTTAATTCTTACACGGTGTAACACTAACAAGACTATCCTTGATTTCCAGTTTGCTGTAGTTATATAATACGGATTCCAGGGGAGAGTAATACTGTGGCAACTAAAGAACTAACAGCCGAGGATCGCCAAAAGCGCCTTATCGATGCTTCTACCAAGTATCTTCACGGCAAGATAAGCCAAAAAGCTTTTCACGAGGCTGAACGCAAGTATATGCCGAATTACGATTCGGCAACCTTCAACCATACTAGAATTTTCCATCGGCTTGGACGCAGAGTAGGGCGCTTTATCTTTCGCCATCCATGAACCCTCTTGACTTTGTTTTAAGCGTCCCCTTTTTCTGCCTAGAAGCAACTGACACTGAAACTCAGTAGCTTAGTTGAGGGCGTTTTACAGATTGTTTGATTCATAGGATAAGGTCAGGACAAGGTCAGCGATTGTTATTGAGAACGCTACAGCCTTTATTTTCCCAGGGCTTCAGCCGATGTGATTACACCCTTGGTAAGGGTGAGGTCGCGAGTTCAATCCTTGCTAGGGGCTTTCAACAAATCTTTATCCTGAATTCCCTTAAAGCTTCAGGTGGTTTGTTAATAGCTGGGTTAATCCTCCTCATTCCCAGAGCTCAAAAGTGCTTGCTGAGCTGCTTGGGTCAACTGTTTGATCTGTTCTAGATCGGGAATCAGAGATTGCCCATTCATTTGTAGCCACAGGAGATACTCGATGTTTCCGGCAGGACCCATGAGCGGTGACCAGGTTAAACCGTTATAAAGCCAGCCTAAGTCTTGAGCTGCCTGTAAAACCTGAGCGATCGCTCCTGCCTGGATTTGCGAATCCCGAACCACTCCCTGCTTGCCCACCTGGGCCCGCCCGACTTCAAACTGGGGCTTGATTAATAAAACCACCTCCCGCGGAGCCTGAAGAAGGTTCCACAGGGCTGGGAGAATTTTTGTCAACGAAATAAACGAGACATCTATCACGCCGAAGTCAGGCCAGGGCTGATTACCCAGATAAAGATCCTCCGGCTGAAGGTAGCGAAGATTTGTCCGCTCTTTGAGGTTTACCCGCGAATCGGTTCGCAGTCGCCAGGCAACTTGCCCATAGCCAACGTCAACCCCATAAACTTGCTGTGCACCAGCTTGCAGAAGACAATCGGTAAAGCCGCCGGTAGAAATGCCACCATCAAGGCAGACCCGACCTTTAACCTGGATTGGAAAGACCGCCAGGGCTTTGGCTAGCTTTTCTCCACCTCTGGAGACAAACCGTGATCGGTGCTTGAGCTGAATCTCCGACGAGACTTCCACCGGGGTCCCTGGCTTGTCAATCCGCTGCTGATTAACCAGAACCTCCCCAGCTTGAATCAGACGCTGGGCCTGCGATCGCGTCGGAGATAAGTTTCGTTCTACCAGCAGGGCATCTAGCCGCTGTTTTGGCACGTAAAATTAAAGGTCTTTTTCACCCAGCTCACGACTCATATGATCAAAAGGTTGATCAACAAAGCTAGTCTGCTCAACTCCCATCGTCGCTGCTTGGCCCTTGACGAGTTCCTTCATGATTTGAATGCCTTGAACCGTCGGTCCCCTGGGCACTCCCAGGGAGTTATAGGTTTCTTGCAACCCTTCTAAGACCCGCTCATCAAGCACGTCCGTGTCTCCGGCAACGAGAGCATAGGTTGCATAGCGCAGGTAATAGTCCATGTCCCGCAGGCAGGCAGCATAACGGCGAGTGGTGTAGGCATTACCACCCGGCTGGATGAGTTCCGGGAGTTGGGTAAATAGGCGAGATCCAGCTTCCTTAACAATCGCCGCGGCATTGGCGTTGATCATAGCTGCGACTTGTACACGATCAATCCCAGAATCAAAGTAGGATTTCAGCGTGTCGATCGCCGAGCGATCTAAATACCGACCGGTAAGGTCATAGTTTCCAATTAGACTCGTAACTGCATCCCGCATGAAACCTCTCCCAAAAATTCTCTAATTTTGAGCGTATTTAACAATGTTTAAATTGCTGTTCTGGTGATGAACAAAAACCCTGATTAACTCAATTATCTGATTCAGCAATCAGGACCTAGGCACGAAGAGCTCAACAATGAGATTGTCGTGCCAGAGCCAAAGCTTAACCCTCTAAGCCCTAGACTCAGCCTAAAGTTTATCACGCTTAAGTAACCCCTTTGGTGCTAGCAATTCCTGTGATATTAAACGTAACGAGAAAAATTTTACTTGGCTTTTGTGGAACTGTTCTGCTTGGTCCCAGGGCCTCCAAATCAAGATTTTGTATAAGATGATACAAAAAAATCGGCAAGCCTGTCCCTAGGATAATTAACTTAACGTCATCTGTTAAGTTGAGCACTCCATGTCAAGCTGATCCAAATTAAGATTCTTTTCAGAAAATCAAACCTCTTTGGCCCCAAAGATTTCCCCTGCCCCCTAGCAGATCTGATTAAGCCTACCCCCCCTTACCACAATTGAGATTTTTAAGGAGTATTTCATGGCTCATACCCCCCAGGACATCCTAAATTGGATTCAAAATGATGACATTAAGCTTATTGACCTGAAATTCATTGATATGCCAGGCACCTGGCAGCACCTAACCCTCTACCGTGACGAGATTTCAGAAAGCAGCTTTACCGAGGGAGTTGCCTTCGATGGGTCTAGTATCCGGGGTTGGAAAGCGATTAATGACTCGGATATGGCCATGGTCCCCGATCCCAATACGGCTTGGATTGATCCTTTCATGCAAGAGCCAACTTTAAGCATGATTTGCAGTATCATCGAGCCGCGTACGGGGGAACCCTACGATCGCTGTCCGCGAGTCATTGCCCAAAAAGCCTTGGATTTTCTCAATAACACTGGGATTGGCAATACTGCCTATTTTGGGCCGGAGGCAGAGTTCTTTGTCTTTGAAGACATTCGCTTTGATCAAACTGAAAACCAAGGATACTACTACGTCGATACCCCTGAAGGTCGCTGGAACACTGGCAAGGAGGAGCCAGGGGGGAACCTGGGTTACAAACCCCGTTATAAAGAAGGGTACTTCCCAGTCTCTCCTACGGATTCCCTACAAGACATCCGCACCGACATGCTCCTGACAATGGCTGAGTGTGGAGTGCCGATTGAGAAGCATCACCACGAAGTTGCCACTGGTGGTCAGTGCGAGTTAGGGGTGCGGTTTGCCCCGATGATTCAGGCGGCAGATTTTTTAATGACCTATAAATATGTGGTCAAGAATGTTGCCAAGAACCATGGCAAGACAGTGACGTTTATGCCCAAGCCCTTGTTTAACGACAATGGGTCCGGGATGCACACCCACCAGTCCGTTTGGAAAGATGGCGAACCCCTATTCTTTGGCGAAGGCTATGCCAACCTCAGCCAGATGGCGCTGCACTACATCGGCGGTCTGCTCAAGCACGCCCCCGCGATATTAGCCTTTAGCAATCCGACCACTAATTCCTACAAGCGCCTGGTGCCAGGGTTTGAAGCCCCTGTAAACCTGGTCTACTCTCAAGGGAATCGTTCGGCCTCAATTCGGATTCCGATCACGGGGTCTAATCCCAAGGCCAAACGGTTAGAGTTCCGCTGTCCCGATGCTACCTGTAACCCCTACTTGGCCTTTGCGGCTATGCTCTGCGCTGGCATGGATGGGATTAAAAACCAGATTGATCCTGGTAGCTCTTTGGATGTGGATATCTATGACCTGGGTCCAGAGGAGCTGGCAAAAATTCCTTCCACTCCTGGCTCTTTGCTAGATGCCCTGGAAGCGCTGCGGGAGGATCATAGCTTCTTGACCGACACCGGCGTGTTTACCGAAGACTTCATCAACAACTGGATCGAGTACAAACTTGACAATGAAGTCAATCCTCTACGGATGCGGCCCCATCCCTATGAGTTTGCCCTTTACTACGATGCCTAAGGGTTAGTTCTCAACCCTCCACAAACACCCCAGCGGCTGTCTCAGGATAGCCGCTTTTTTATCATCCAAACGCTCCTCTCTTGCCGCCCGACCTTGGTGGTGCAGAAAGTTGAGTTGAGATTCAAGAAGCGAAGGCCGTGCCAGCAGACCATATTACTGGTGGATCTCCCTTGCTTGATTAGCCAAGACCAGCTGTCTTGCAACCAGCGAATCTATTCTCCAGGTTCAAACCCTCGGTCTGCTAGCAACGTCACGGTACTTTTCGGTGGCAATCTGGCAAGTAATGCTCAGAGTCTGAATGTAAGCATTTCCAAATATTAATAAAATCTTTCGTAGCAAAATCTACCAAGTGAGTGGCTCAGAGCACCTACTCTTAACAAGTGCAAAGTATTTTTATGCTTCTCAGTCAAATAACCCTTTTCTTGAGGGTCTTAGTCACTTGAGTAGCCTGTGCGGGACTGGCGTTTGGATTCACGCCTAGCGCTAAATCCCCCGTGTTGATAACGCCATCCCAGGTGTTGAAACCTGATTTCTGTCTACTTCGGTAAACGAGCGTCAAAGCAGCAGCAACAAGTTTACACCCTCCCTAGTTTTACCTAGGGGCAGTTTTACTGCGTAAATCAGGTTTCGAATTGATTACCTGTTTGTCTCTGGAGAATCGAAGATGCTTAGACAGTTATGGTCATTTAGCGGTCGCTACCGGATATTGCACCTGACCTGGTTTGCCTTCTTGTTATCCTTTGTTGTCTTATTTAACTTTGCCCCTCTAGCCACAGCGATCAAACAAGAGTTCCAACTAAACGAGGATCAATACAGAACTATGATCCTTGCTAATTTGGCGCTGGCGATTCCGTTTCGGGTCATCTTTGGGATGTTAATCGATCGCATCGGTCCTCGCCTGGTTTTCTCTGCAGTCCTAATTTATGCTGCCATTCCCTGTATGGCGTTTGCCTTGGCGCAGGACTTTAATCAATTAGTCTGGAGCCGTCTAGCTCTTGGCGTGGTTGGGGCTGGATTTGTCGTTGGTATTCGGATGGTGTCAGAGTGGTTTCCCCCTAAAGAAATTGGCCTGGCAGAAGGCGTCTATGGTGGCTGGGGTAATTTTGGCTCTGCTGTCGCGGCCCTAACCCTACCCTTAGTTGCAACTGTAGCTAGCTTTCTAGTCGGGGGTCAAAGTAGTTGGCGGTATGCGATCGCCCTCACCGGTATTATCTCTGCTGTTTACGGGGTATTTTATTTCTTCAACGTTCAAGATTCACCACCTGGCAAGGAATTTGAGTCGGCGGAACATCCAGGCGCGATTGAAGTGACAACCCAAAAGGCCTTCTGGGTAATGACGCTCACGAACCTTCCGATATATGTCGGCTTGGGTGTTATCGCTTGGCGACTTAGCGTAGTTGACGTATTAAACGTAACTACTGTAGTCATCGTATGTGGAGTCCTATTCGGTCTGTATCTCTTCCAGACCTACTGGAACTGGAGGGTAAACCGAGAGTTGATGGCAGGTAATAAGCGCTATGCCCCCGATGAGCGCTACGAGTTTTCCCAAGTATTCCTTCTAGAGTTAGCCTATTTTGTCTGTTTTGGCTCAGAGTTGGCAGTCGTTTCAATGATACCGGCGTTTTATCAAACGACTTTTGACCTGAATTTGGGGTTGGCCGCAGCAATTGCTTCGAGCTACGCCTTCTCGAACCTGATTGCCCGTCCTGGTGGTGGGCTGATCTCTGATACGATAGGTAGCCGGAAATGGACGCTAGTCTGGCTACAGGCGGCGATGGGGGTTGGCTATTTAACGATGGGCTTGGTCAATGGTAGTTGGTTGCTTCCCTTAGTAATCGTCCTAACCTTGCTTGCTGGCTTCTTTGTAATGGCAGCAGAGGGAGCGGTCTATGCAATGGTACCTTTAATTAAGAAGCAGATCACGGGTCAAATCGCTGGAAATGTCGGTGCCTATGGCAATGTAGGGGGGACGGCTTACCTGATTCTATACAGTTTTTTACCTCAGGGTGATGCAGGGAATCGGATCTTCTTCTCAACCATCGGAATTACGGGTCTGATAATGTTCTTCCTGCTTATGTTCTTCCTCAAGGAGCCTAAAAGCTCCCATGAAGATGAAGCAGCAGAAATGGAATTGCAACCAGTTCCCACTAGAGAAAATATACGAGAAAA
>JBGTDP010000130.1:0-1798 GCA_041748255.1 Thermosynechococcaceae cyanobacterium
TCTGTAGGGATTGCCCTAGTGACCTTGCTGGTGATGCTCCAAAACTTTTGGCTGGGGGTAAAGGTCTTAATTGCCGCCCTGATTGTCCAGCAGATTGTGGATAATTTGATTGCCCCTCGGGTGATCGGAAGTGTCACCGGCTTAAACCCGGTGTGGGTGTTTATCTCAATTCTGACTGGGGCAAAGGTGGGGGGCTTGCTGGGGGTGATTGTGGCGGTGCCCACAGCAGTCGTGATTAAGGTGGCTCTGATTTCTCTGCGATCGCGAATGCTCACTTCCCCTGACACTGAGGTCGAGGTTATTGAGACCACGCCTTCCCAAGAGCCTCCCTCTAAAGAGCTGCCAGAAGCCTCTAAGGTTTAAGCAGTTGATTGAGCCCCTGGGACACTTGCTTCCACCCCAGCTCCAGAAGTCTCACCACTTCCTGAAACAGATCCTGGGGACCAATCCCAAACAAAAGTTGCAGCAGCAGCACAATCCCGGCAATGATTACAGCAGTTCGCAGGGTTGACTTGGCCACCCTCATTAGCCAGGTGAATAAGAGGACTGAAACCACCAGGGCGGCCACGAAAATAATTAACTCTACAGACATAAGACAGTCAGCGCTACTGTGGATAAAAGTTGCAATCCAGCCAGGTTCGATTGCAGCCTCTAGAAGGCAATCATACCAGTTGCTCTAGGTTGCTTGATTGCAAGGCTTCATTAATGAATTCCGAGAAAATGCCCACTGAAGCTAATCGCTGCTATGCCATTCTTGGCACCGGAGCCCTAGGGGGATTCTATGGTGCCCGCCTGCAACAGGCAGGTCTAGGGGTGCATTTTTTATTGCGCAGCGACTATGCCCAGGTTCGGGAACACGGCTTACAGGTTGAATCCCCGCAGGGAAACTTTCGGCTGCCCCAGGTAAAAGTCTACAAAGAGATCCAGCAGATGCCAGCTTGTGATGTTGTGGTGGTGGCCCTAAAAACAACCCAGAATCACCTGCTGCCCCAACTGTTGCCTTCTGTGCTGAAACCAGAGGGCGTTGTCTTGATCCTGCAAAATGGCCTGGGAATGGAATCGCGGGTTGCGGAAATTGTCGGGCCGCAGCGGGTCATGGGGGGCTTGTGTTTTGTCTGCGCTAACAAAGTCGCTCCGGGGCATATTTGTCACTTGGATTATGGGGCAATTACCCTAGGCGAGTATGGTCCCGGCTATCAGCCCCAGGGGATTAGCCCACGGATGCGTCAGATTGCCGCTGATTTTGAGTTGGCCGGAATCTCGATTCAATTAGCCGAGAATCTGCACCTGGCCCGCTGGCAAAAGCTAATCTGGAATATTCCTTTTAATGGGCTCTCAGTGGTCCTGGATGCGCAAACCGATACTTTGATGAAAAATCCACACACTCGGAATTTAGCTGAGGCCCTGATGAGGGAGGTGGTCACAGCCGCCCACTGTTGCGGTGCTCAGGTGGATCAGGCTTTAATTGCCAAAATGCTAGCGGCCACAGCCAAAATGAAGCCTTACCAGACCAGTATGAAAATTGATTTTGATGCCGGTCGACCCCTGGAAATTGAAGCGATCATCGGAACTCCCCTGCAGCAAGGGCAAGCAGCCGGGGCTGATCTACCACTGATTACCATGCTCTACCAGCAGTTAAAGTTTTGGCGTTGCTGGGAGAGGAATGCTTAGTTTGGCAATATAGAAGAATGAAATGTCCTCAATGTCACTCAACTCAAACAGCTAAAAATGGGCACCGTCGAGGCACGCAGTGCTACAAGTGCAAGCAGTGTGGTCGCCAGTTCCTCGAAGCTTACCG
>JBGTDP010000131.1:0-5027 GCA_041748255.1 Thermosynechococcaceae cyanobacterium
CAGATTGAGCCCGCTGAGTGACTTCATTGACTGCCGCTTCCAAAGAAGGCTGGGTTGACAAAGCGTTGGCCCACTTCATCTGGTCTGGGTTGGGTATTTGCATCTTGAATTTTCCCTCCGTAGCCAGGGTCTACCGTGGCAAGCCTTGGATCGATTTTGGCAGAAAAGAGTACAGAACGTTCACAAAAAAGCGGTAATTCCCAATCCCGGTGCAATTCCTAGGAGTCGACTCAACTCTAAAGGTTCCTGACAGCAAGGATTAAGCTGGTAACTCTGGCAACGTGACGGTAAAGGTGCTGCCAGAACCAACGGGTTCCAGGTTTAAGCTTGAGGGCAGCGCCGGGCTAAAGACCTGGATTTGACCCTGCATTTTTGTCACTAAGTCGCGGGCGATCGCTAACCCCAAGCCAGTACCCGGAATCTCTGAGTTGGCCTGGACCCCTCGATAGTGGCGCTCAAACAAATGCGCTAGATCCCCTGGCGGAATTCCCGGACCCGTATTACTAATTGCAATCTGCTGCCTGATCGGGGTGGGTAGACGGCTAACTTGCATCCAAATTTTGCCCCTGGCGGGGGTGTATTTAAACGCATTGTCAATCAGGTTACTGCAAACCTCCCGCAGAGCCTGAGGATTTGCCTGCACGACTGGTAATCCCTGGGGAATCTCAGTTTGAAGGGTTAGGTTGCGCTCCAGGGCGATCGCTCTAGCCGATTGGATCAGGGGGGCTAAAACCTCCGCCACCGAACAGGGGGTTAAGACCATCCCGCCCCCTCCCAAGCCGGAGGCTGGCAGCAAGGGTCTGGCGGGGGCTTGGCTGATCTGCCGGGGCAGGTCTTGATCTAAGACCACAGAGGCCTCTTTGGCTGCATCTAGGGCAGCTTCGCCTAAATCAATCGCCTGGTCAAACTGCAGCAGCAGATCCTGGAGGCGATCGCTCTCTTGGACAATACTGGTGGCAATGGAACGATTTTTATCCGCTGGTTGTAGCCGCTTGAGCAGCAGCTTGCCCAGGGTCCGCAAGGTGGTCAGCGGATTGCGAAATTGGTGCAACAGATTTGAGAGCGTATCATGCTGCTGGGCCTGGAGCAGTTTTTGCTGATCACCTGTACGGCCAAACCACTGATAGCGCTGGTCTAGAAAACAAGCGATCGCCAGGGTGTGGGCAATTTCTTCGAGTTGGTTGCGTTCCCATTCCTGCCAGGGGCGCTCATCACGTCCCACCACCAGTAACCCCAGAACCAGATCTTCATGAATCAAAGGCAAAACAATTCGCTGCTGCCAAACCAAGTCAGCAGCGGAATTTTTATGCTCAGGATCAGCGTCCAGGGGAGGAGAGCTCACCTCCGGCAGAGACTGAGCTGCCAAGAGAAAGTGGCGCTGATCGCCAGGAAGTCTGAGCGGAGTATCGCTATTCCATGGGGCAATCGTCTCTGGATAGACCACAATCGGGATTAAATTTCGCTCTAGATCTGTCGTTGACTCCTCAGTTAGATAAACCGCACCAGAAGCAGCCCCCAGCCCCTGGGTCAAAAGGGCAACCTGGGAGCGACACAGAGAGACAAATTCGCTGCTGGCGGGCATCAACATGCAGTGGGTGCAGGCTAGGACGACTTGACCATTGATCCTAGCTGCTCCCTGAGCATTGGTGCATCCTTCCTCAGGGGTCTACCCGCCCATAATCGAGTAGCCAGAATCAACGTAAAGAATTTGCCCCGTGATTCCACTTGCCAGCTCACTACAGAGAAAGGCTGCTGCATTCCCTACCTCGGTTTGGGTGACGGTGCGTCCTAGGGGGGCAACCTCCTCCACATGGTGAATTCCCTCCAGAATCCCCCCCACCGCTGAAGAGGCCAGAGTACGAATCGGTCCCGCAGAAATCCCATTAACGCGAATGTTTTGGGGTCCCAGTTCCGCTGCCAGATAGCGAACATTCATCTCCAAAGCCGCCTTGGCAATGCCCATAACGTTGTAGTTGGGAATCACCCGCACCCCTCCCAAGTAGGTCAGAGTAACAATACTGCCCCCTTGGCGCATTAAAGGTTTGGCTGCAGCCACTAACCGCACCAATGAGTAGGCACTAATTTCTAGGGCTTTAGAAAACCCCTCTACAGATAAGTCACTGAAAGTACCTTCAAGATCTTCTTTATTGGCAAAGGCCAGGCAATGAATCAAAATGTCTAACTGGTCCCATTGTTGCTTGACTTGCTCAAAGGTTGACTCAACCTGGGCCGCGTCCTGGACATCGCAGGGCAAAAACAAGCTAGGGGCCAAGGGTTCAACCAGTTTTTTGACTTTTTGTTCATACCGCCCCCGCTCATCCGGGAGAAAGGTAACCCCCAGGTTAGCCCCAGCCTGATGTAGTTGTTGGGCAATTCCCCAGGCAATGGAGCGGTTATTGGCTATCCCTGTCACCAGGGCATTTTTGTTGGTTAGGTCGAGCATAAAAGTCTTAAAAACGGGCCACCTTAGAGGGTACAAGAAGCCAGGTCCATGAGCAAAATTTGCTGCCTCTAGTATTGAGGATTCTCAATAACCTTCATGAATCTGCCTCTGCCTGAGAAATCAAGGCTAAGGCTCCACCAAACCCCCTAGAAACGTACATTTTTACCTGGATTAGCAACCTTATCTATGAATATTGGCTTCAACCCTGAAATTGTGTATTAATTGATACAAAAAAACAACTAAGAGTCCGCTTAAGTGTTGTCAATGTCTAAGATTCAGGTAAGTGCAAGACAATGCTTGGGGCAATTTCTAACAAGGCTGGGGAAAAATAGGGGAAAAGTTGAGGGATTATGGTAGTGATTCAAGATAGACCTTTGTCGGCAGTGTTCCGTCAAATGAACAATGGGGTGTTTCCACCGGTCGTGGAAACCTTTGAACGGGGGAAGACAATCTTTTTCCCAGGGGACCCGGCGGAGCGGGTTTACTTTTTAATTAAAGGGGCGGTTAAGCTTTCACGGGTATACGAAGCTGGGGAAGAAATTACGGTGGCCCTGCTCCGAGAAAACAGTGTGTTTGGGGTTTTGTCTCTGATTACCGGCCATCGCTCCGATCGCTTCTACCATGCCGTGGCCTTTACCCCCACGGAACTGCTCTCGGTGCCGATTGAGCAGGTCGAAAAAGCTCTCAGGGATGATCCAGAACTGCCGATTGTCTTACTTAGGGGGCTTTCTTCACGGATTCTCCAGACAGAAATGATGATTGAAACCCTGGCCCACCGGGACATGGGCTCCCGGCTGGTTAGCTTCTTGCTGATTTTGTGCCGGGACTTTGGGGTTCCCAGCACCAATGGAATTACCGTGGATCTAAAGCTCTCTCACCAGGCGATCGCTGAGGCGATTGGTTCAACCCGCGTCACCGTCACCCGGTTGCTGGGAGAACTCCGAGATCAGGAGATGATTTCCATCCACAAAAAAAAGATTACGGTTCATAATCCAATGGTCCTGGGTCAGCAATTTACCTAGAACAACCTGTACTGAAGGGGTCTTTCTGGTTTTCACCAGGGCAGGCCAGGCTTGAAGGCCACAAAGCAGCATAGCCTCCCCAATTGAGCCCGCCAGCAGCCTTTTGATCAGGAATGGTTGTGAGGTTTGAACTTGGTTTTATAATGAAAGACTGTAATTAGCCCACCAGAGGGCTAAAATATTCAGCCCCCATGGTGGGGACAGGCTCTTCATTTAATTACCATGCCCTCTAATTCTCAAAAACCTGATCCGCGAGCTGACCACTCCACCCTGGAAGAAATCCGGGCAACGCGCTTAGCAAAAGTTGAGCAGCTCAGACAGCTCCAACTTAATCCCTTTGCCTATCGGTGGGAATCGACCCACGCCTGCCTGGCCTTACAAGAGCAGTTTGCGGACTTACCAGATGGGGAAGAAGCGGATCTAGAAGTCGCGATCGCCGGTCGGATTTTAGCTCGGCGAGTCATGGGTAAACTGGCTTTTTTCAGCTTGCAGGATGAAACTGGCACCCTACAGCTTTACCTGGAGAAGCAAAAAATTCAAGCGGCGATGGGGCCAGAGGCCTTTAACCATCTCAAGCAGCTCACAGATGTGGGAGATATTCTTGGCTGTAAGGGCACGATCAAGCGCACCCAAAAAGGGGAACTCTCGGTTTATGTGCGCGAATACCAGATTCTGACAAAGTCGCTGCTGCCCCTGCCCGACAAGTGGCATGGCCTCACAGATATTGCCAAGCGCTACCGCCAGCGTTATCTAGATTTAATTGTCAATCCCCAGGTACGGGATGCTTTTCGCAAGCGGGCTTTAATGACTGCCGCGATTCGCCGCTATTTAGACCAGCAAGGGTTTATTGAGATTGAAACCCCAGTCCTGCAATCAGAGGCAGGGGGGGCAGAGGCCCGGCCCTTTGTCACCTACCACAACACCTTAGAGATGGATCTGTATCTGCGGATTGCCACCGAACTGCATCTCAAGCGCTTAATTGTCGGCGGGTTTGAAAAGGTGTTTGAGCTGGGACGCTTGTTTCGCAACGAAGGAATTTCTACTCGGCACAATCCTGAGTTCACCACGATTGAGGTCTATCAAGCCTACGCCGATTACCAGGACATGATGGTATTGACGGAGAATCTAATTGCAGCGGTGGCCGAGGATGTTCTCTCCACCCTTCAAGTTACCTATCAAGGCGAAACCATTGACCTAACCCCTCCCTGGGGGCGGGTGACGATGCATGACATTGTCCATAAACAAACTGGCCTGGATTTTAGTCAATATCAAACCTTAGAGGCGGCCTGCTCAGCCGCCGAGGGCATTGGAATGACTGGATTGGAAACCTGCTCCACAGTCGGGAAAGTCCTCAACGAAGTCTTTGAGCAGAAAGTAGAGCCGACTTTGGTCCAACCCACCTTTGTTCTGGACTATCCCCTAGAAATCTCACCCCTCGCCAAACCCCATCGTCAGAAACCAGGGCTGGTGGAGCGGTTTGAGCTATTTATTGTCGGGCGGGAGCTCGCCAATAGTTTCTCAGAGCTGACTGACCCGATTGACCAGCGCCAGCGCCTAGAAGC
>JBGTDP010000132.1:0-3168 GCA_041748255.1 Thermosynechococcaceae cyanobacterium
CTGGGCTCAGCTGATCCTGCCCTCCGTGCCCCCTTGGCAATTAGTTTAGGCGCTGTGCCTGGGGCCTTAAGTCGCTATTACCTAACCCTGGGCTTGGGAGAATGGTTGGGGGCTGATTTTCCCTATGGAACCTTTGTTGCCAACCTAAGTGGTGCCTTGATTATGGGCTTTTTTACCACCCTGGCCTTGAAACGAGGGGTAATTTCCCCAGATGTGCGTCTGTTGGTTGCGGTTGGATTCTTGGGCTCCTATACAACCTTTTCGTCCTATACTCTGGACACTGTGAATCTCTTCCAATTTGGCGATCGCTGGTTGGCCTGGGGCTACTGGCTCGGCAGCGCCTTTCTGGGCCTGGTCAGCGTGGAAGTCGGCAGCTTCCTAGCCAGAAGACTGCCATAAGCCTGATTTTGCAGCTCTCCTAGTTCAGTTGGCAGCCAAGCTAGATCTTGCTGTGTATGATGGAGGCAACCATGGCGATTCTTTCTTCCCAACAGCCCTCAGACGCCAATCAAGGCGGCAATCTTGCCTTGCCGTTGCGGGTTGATCCTGCCCAATCGCCAAAAACCTCTCTCCTGGAACCCCAGGCTGCCAACGACGAAGGTCTCAGTAAGCAGGATGAAACCCTTAGACCTCAGTCCTTGGCTGAATATATAGGCCAGCGGGAACTCAAAGAGGTGCTGCAAATAGCCATCCAAGCGGCCCAATCTAGATCAGAGGCTTTAGATCATCTGTTACTTTACGGCCCCGCCGGCCTGGGAAAAACTACCATTTCCTTAATTTTGGCCACGGAAATGGGGGTCAATTGCAAGATCACCAGTGCCCCTGCTCTGGAGCGGCCCCGCGATATTGTCGGGCTTTTGATTAACCTCAGGGCCGGGGATGTTCTATTTATTGATGAAATCCATCGGCTTTCCCGGATGACCGAGGAACTGCTTTATCCAGCCATGGAGGACTTTCGGCTGGATATTACCACTGGCAAAGGCCAAACGGCCAAGATTCGCAGTCTGCCCCTGCAACCCTTTACGTTGGTGGGGGCAACGACGCGGGTGGGGGCTTTAACCTCTCCCCTGCGCGATCGGTTTGGGTTTGTGCAGCGGCTGCGGTTTTATGAACCTGAGGAGTTAGCTGAGATTGTCCTGCGGACTGCGGAGATTCTTAAGACTGAAATCACCCCCGACGCTGCTGCAGAAGTGGCCCAACGGGCCAGGGGCACCCCCCGAATTGCCAATCGCCTCCTGAAGCGGGTGCGAGACTTTGCCCAGGTAAAAGCCACCGGGACGATTAGCCAAGCCGTTGCGATCGAAGCCCTGGAACTGTTTAACGTGGACCCCTGTGGTCTGGATTGGACCGATCGCCGCTTGCTGAGTGTGATGATCGAAAATTTCAACGGGGGTCCGGTTGGTGTGGAAACCATGGCCGCAGCTACAGGAGAGGATGCCCAGACTATCGAAGAGGTCTATGAACCTTATCTGCTCCAAATTGGCTACCTGAACCGCACTCCCCGAGGCCGAGTTGCCACTGCCGCTGCCTGGAAACATCTTGGGTATCAGCCTCCAGAGCATCAACTAGGACTTCTGTCTTAAGGTATTTTTTGATCCTTTACCTCTACTGGATCTACTCGGTGGCCTAAAATCACCAAGTCTCGTTCGATGCCATCGAGTTCGGCAATTTTTGGTAGATATCCCCAACGCTCAAACCCAAACTTAAAAAATAATTCCAAACTGGGCTGATTGTGAGCAAAAACAAAGCCCACCAAGGTCTTGAGACCGAGGTCAGGACTGCGGTGAATGGCCTGTTGCAGAAGTTGCCTCCCTACCCCCTGGCGATGATAATCAGGGGAAACATACAGGCTGATTTCGGCTGTGGCCTGATAGGCCGGGCGACCATAGAAAGATTGAAAACTCAACCATCCGGCAATCTTGCCCTCTAGCTCCATCACCCACAGCGGTCGATCTGTAGGACTGTGGTTATCAAACCATGCCTGACGGCTCTCGACTGAAACGGGGGTGAGATCCGCTGTTGCCATCCGTCCTGGAATTGCCGCATTGTAAATTTCGACGATCGCTGGCAGATCAACCGCAATTGCATCCCGAATTGGCATAGAAGTGTTCTTTCTCAGCTGCGACTCCTAGCTAACCAGCAGAAGACTTTCTCCAGGTTAGCTGTCTGATAATAAAAACAGCCTTTCTCGATAGTCCCATGACCAGCACTGATCCATCTTCTCAATGGCAAAATCTACTGCAAAACTTGGGCGCTTGGCAGGGCTCCTTTACCCGGCTGTCTCCCCAGGGAAAGGTTCAAGCAGATATTCCAACCCTGGTGACGCTCACAGGCAAAAATCATAATCAAGCCATTCGCCAAACGATTCAGTACTTTAGTGTTGATACTGGAGAACTTGAACAGGAAAAGGTTTTAGAATACCAGTCTCTAAGTCGGAGTGTTTTATTTTTTGAGAATGGGGCTTTCTCCCAGGGTTCAATTCAATTTGGTCCTTTCTCGAAATTTGGAGCTGAACTAGGGTTTATCTGCGGCGATCGCCGCCTACGGCTGGTGCAACTATTTGGAACCGATGGCCAATTGTCTCAGATCACCTTGATTCGAGAAGGACGACAGGATACCGATGCTCCAGAGCGTCCAGAACTAACTCTAGAGAAACTTCTGGGAAACTGGCAAGGATCAGCCGTCACCCTCTATCCCGACTGGCGCACCCCTGACTATTACTCAACTCAACTGTTTCTACAAGAACAGGGCGATCGCCTGTGCCAAACCCTAACCATTCCTGACTTCACCCTGACCTCAACCGCTAAGATTGACGGTTCAACCCTTTTGCTTGACCAGGGCAATTACCCGATTCAGGTTCTCCTCTTGGCTGATGGGGCCTCTTCGACTACACCTCTGGCAGTGCCCAGAGGTCAACCCTTCTTTCTTGAGGGCGGATGGCTAGTTGAGGAAAATCTACGCCAGCGGTTAATTCGCCGCTACGATGCCCAAGGGGGCTGGATGAGTCTCACGTTGGTCACAGAACATAAGGTTTAGGGGTTTGATATAGATGATTTTAAATCCCTGGGAATTCACTGCTAACGTAATTCAATTGGCAGAACCCTTGTTAGCCGTGACATCGTATAAGCTTCCCGATACATACTTGTGAAGAATACTTGCCACAAGGGT
>JBGTDP010000133.1:0-1989 GCA_041748255.1 Thermosynechococcaceae cyanobacterium
TTCTCCACAGAAGACCCGAGCAATTTCAATTCAAGCAACTTTAGCCAATTGATTCAGTCAGAATTGTTGCAATTGCTCAACCTGCTATATCAGTGGCTCGTTGATCAAGTCTACCTAGACTTGGCCGTCATGGGTTAAGAATCAGCGCTTGAGTGAATCCTAAATTCCAGCACAGAAGATCTAGGACCGGGAACTTGAAGCTAATCCGCCTTCCCTGAAGGAAAGGTTACTCCTTTAGACTGGAAACAAACGCCACCTAACTGAAAGCATGATAAATCGACGCATTATTGATCTTTTGCGCACTGGTCAACCTGAAGAGACCATCACAATTAAAGGCTGGGTTCGCACCAAGCGAGAACTCAAAGGCTTTGCCTTTATGGAAGTGAATGATGGCTCTTCCCTGCAAAGCTTGCAGGTGGTGATCAACGCAGATTTGCCCAACTATGCCGAACTCATGCCTCAGCTAAATACGGGGGCCTCGGTGGAAGCTGCTGGGGTTTTGGCTGCCTCTCCGGGGAAAGGTCAGCGGATTGAACTGCAGGCAAACCTGGTAAAAGTCTGGGGAGAAGCTGATCCAGAAACCTATCCCCTGCAAAAAAAGCGCCACTCCTTTGAGTTTTTACGTACTATTGGCCACCTGAGATCGCGCACAAATACCCTAGGGGCTGTTTTCCGGGTTCGCAATGCCTGTGCCAATGCCATCCATGAGTTTTTCCAAGAACGGGGTTTTTTATGGATGCATACCCCAATCATCACCACCAGCGACTGCGAAGGGGCTGGGGAGTTATTTGCGGTCACCAATTTAGATCTCCAGCAGGTGCCCCTGTCAGAGAATCAGGGGGTGAACTACGAGCAGGACTTCTTTGGCCGTCCGACATACTTGACCGTGAGTGGTCAGCTCGAAGCCGAGATCATGGCCTTGGCCTTCAGCAATGTCTACACCTTTGGCCCCACCTTTCGGGCGGAGAACTCCAACACCTCCCGCCACCTGGCCGAGTTTTGGATGGTAGAGCCGGAAATGGCCTTTTGCAACCTAGACGGGGATATGGACCTGGCCGAGGCTTTTCTAAAGCATATTTTCCAGTCCGTACTAACTGCCTGCCCGGAGGACATGGAGTTTTTCAACCAACGAATTGACAACTCGGTTCTGGAGACAGCTCATACCATAATTGATCATCAGTTTGAGCGGCTGACCTACACCGAAGCGATCGCCCAACTCCAAAAAGCCCCCCGCTCCTTTGAATATCCTGTCCAGTGGGGGCTAGACCTGCAATCGGAGCATGAGCGCTACCTGTCCGAGGACCTGTTTAAAAAGCCGGTGATTGTCACTGATTACCCGGATGAAATTAAAGCCTTTTATATGCGCCTCAACGACGATGGCAAGACCGTGCGGGCGATGGATATTCTGGCTCCAAAAATTGGCGAAATCATTGGCGGCTCTCAGCGAGAAGAACGCTTAGACCTTTTAGAGCAGCGAATTCAAGCCCAGGGCCTAAACCCTAAAGACTACTGGTGGTATCTGGATCTGCGTCGCTATGGGACAGTTCCCCATGCTGGATTTGGGCTGGGGTTTGAGCGCCTGGTGCAATTTATGACCGGGATGACCAATATCCGCGATGTAATTCCCTTTCCCCGTACCCCCTTAAATGCTGAGTTCTAGACCTTGGCCCGATTAGCTGCCAGTGCTAGAAAGTCTACTTTGACTGAAATGCACGCCAATGAATGTTTTCAGTGGCAGGGGCTACTGCCAGAGTCTGTAAAGGTTCCGCCTTTGGCAGGTACAAACTGCCAGTCATAGCTCTGGGTGCGCAGCGTTAACTCTTTGTAACCCTCATGGCGATCTTTATCATAACGCTCTTCAATGACTCTAGGCAGATGAAAATACGTGAAGCGTCAATTGAGCGGGTGAAATAGACGGTCCTCGGAACTGATTCATCAACCGGATGAGCATCCTTAACCCCCTCTCCAGCGGGGGAATCGGAAAAATCT
>JBGTDP010000134.1:0-5345 GCA_041748255.1 Thermosynechococcaceae cyanobacterium
AGCGGTAAAAGCAGACCCCCAGAGATTTTCTGGTCCCCTGGCCCCGGAGCGTTTTTCGGCGATGCCAGCCGCTTCCTTTTCGGCCATGCCGACGTAGGTTAACCCAGACCCCACCAAGAAATAAAACAAGACCACCAGGTACCCCTGCCAGCCTAAAGTCCCCCAAATTAAAACCCCCAAAAACCAGGCATGAACCAACCCAGCAGGGGTCAGGAGTTTCTTAGGCACAATCCAAGCAATGCTCAATAGAGCTGCATTCAGTAAAACTGCTACCAGCCAGGGATTAAGAGAGTCCATAATTATAGATAGACATGCGCTGAGGGTCTAAACAATGCATTCTGCTGCTACCAGTCCAATCCTATTTCACCTGTCGTTCCCCGTCACCAATATTCCCGAAACCAAAGCCTACTACGGCGAAGGACTCGGGTGTGGGATTGGGCGAGAAAATCCTCAGTCGGTGATTCTTGATCTTTGTGGTCATCAACTGGTGGCCCATATTACCCACGAGCCTCTGACGCCTCAACGGGGGATTTACCCCCGACACTTTGGCTTGATCTTTACGGCTGAAGTTGACTGGGAAGACCTGTTAGAGCGAGTAGAACAGAAATTGACCTTTTATCAGTCACCCAAACATCGCTTTCCAGGGTTGCCTCTAGAGCATCGAACTTTCTTTATCCAAGATCCGTTTTACAACTTGATGGAGTTTAAGTTTTACCGCCATCCGGAAGCAATTTTTGGCAGTCAGGAGTATACCCAGATTGGTGATCATCCTCAGGCAGTAGTCTCCTGATCAGGGTAAGGGATTCTCTAGGTCGTTGAGGGAGTCAAGGCAGGACGGGGTTTCTAAATCTATTTTCCCCACCAAACGCTTTTTCAACCAAGCAGGCTCTGGAGCATTCTCAAAAATCCCTGCTAGGCTAGAAGCCGCTGCCTTAATATCAGCCCAGATTGCTGAATACCCATGCAGATTCAAGCCTTAGCCAAGTTCCTCAACGCTCAAGTTGATCCGACTCTCTCTGAGGAGATTACCGGAGTCGGCACCCTTGAGGAGGCCAAAGCCTCAGAGTTAACCTTTCTCTCTAACCCCAAGTACATCAGTAAACTCAAAGACGCCCAGGCAGCAGCGGTTTTGGTTAATCCTGCCTTTACAGGCAAATCAGCAGTTCCTCTAATGGTGGTTGAAGATCCTTACCTGGCTTTTGCCAAGGCGATTGAGCTATTTCATGCCAAGCCGACTCCTCCTGCCGGGATTCATCCGACGGCGGTTCTGGGTCAGGAGGTGGTTCTGGGTGAGAATGTTTCTATTGGTGCCTATGTGGTGATTGGCGATCGCGTCCAGATTGGGAATGATGTCAGTATTCACCCCCACTGCATGATTTACGACCAGGCAGTAATTGGGGCGGGCTCACTGCTCCACAGTCATGCGGTGGTGCGGGAGTCGGTGCAGTTAGGGCAGCGGGTGATCCTTCAGAATGGGGCCGTGATTGGGTCGGATGGCTATGGGTTTGCCCCTCTCAAAGATGGCTCGTTTTATAAGATTCTCCAGGCCGGAACCGTTGTTATTGGCGATGATGTGGAAGTTCAAGCTCATGCCGCCATTGATCGGGCAACAATTGGCACAACCAAGGTGGGTCAAGGCACCAAAATTGATAATCTCGTGCAGGTGGGTCATGGGTCAACCATCGGCAAGCATTCGCTGTTATGTGCTCTAACAGGCATAGCTGGGTCAACTCAGATTGGCAACCATGTGATTTTAGCCGGTCAGGCAGGAACGACCGGCCATTTGCAGGTCGGCGATCGCGTTGTGGCCGCCGCCAGAACTGGAATTAGCCAGTCAGTGCCCCCTGGCAAGCAAATTGGCGGCTTCCCGGAAGTAGAGCATAAGCTGTGGCTACGAATGATGACCCAACTCAAGAACTTGCCTCAAATTGTTCAGCGACTGCGAAAAGTCGAACAAAAGCTGGGAATCCGATAAGTCAAACCAGGGGCCATTTAGAAGGGGGGCAGGTTTCGATTAAGATAGAATCTGAAGTTGTTTTAAGCGTTTTGTTCTGGGTGCTGCTATGGATATCCTCACACTTGGCTGGGTTGGCCTGCTAGTTTTATTTACCTACTCCATTGCCATGGTGGTCTGGGGACGGCATGGCATGTAGAAAAGGTATTAACAGGCTGGGTTGGCGTGGAAATTTCTGTTGTTAATGTTTTAGTATTATCTGCCTTTGGGCTTTTGGTTGCCCTCACCGGTGGAATTGGTTACTTGACGGTTGTTGACTGGCGCGATCGCCGACGGCGAGAGCGTGAGCGCCGAGGACGTTAACCCTAATTTAGGGGTGTGCCCGAGCCGTGATTTAAGATCCTTCCTGATGCTTTGCCTGAGATGCACATCAGGAGAATCCGCTTTATGCTTTTCAAGCCCCTATGAACTCGACTCTTGATCAACTTAAAACTCGGTTTGCCCAGGCATTGACCGCAGCCTATGGCCCAGATATTGGCCCAGTAGATCCGGTGCTAGGTCCGGCGAGTAACCTTAAGTTTGGCGATTACCAATCCAACGCGCCCTTAGCCTTATCGAAGCAGTTGGGTCAGCCACCCAGAGCGATCGCTGAAAAACTTATTCAGCACCTAGAGGTGGCAGATCTTTGCCAGCCGCCAGTGGTCGCCGGTCCCGGCTTTATTAATTTCACTTTGAAGCCCGCTTATCTAGAAGCGCAGCTTGCTGATATGCACGCTGATGCGCGGCTGGATGTTCCTCGTGTCAAGCAGCCGCGACGGGTTGTGGTGGATTTTTCTAGCCCTAACATTGCCAAGGAAATGCATGTGGGGCATTTGCGATCAACGATTATTGGCGACTGTATTGCCCGGATTTTAGAGTTCCAGGGCCATGAGGTGCTGCGCCTCAATCACATTGGCGACTGGGGCACCCAGTTTGGGATGCTGATTGCCTATCTGCGCGCTGCCTACCCCACGGCTTTGACTACTTCAGAAGCTTTAGAGTTGGGGGATTTGGTCAACTTCTATCGGCAAGCCAAGCAGCGATTTGATCAAGATCCAGATTTTAAGGAAACAGCCCGCCAAGAGGTGGTTAAGCTTCAGGCGGGTGACCCGCAAACAACTCGGGCCTGGCACCTGCTGTGCAACCAGTCTCGACGAGAGTTTGAGCAAATCTATGATCTGCTAGAAATTCAGCTCACCGAACGGGGCGAGTCTTTTTACAATCCACTGCTACCAGCGGTAGTTGCGGATTTAGAAGAAGCTGAGCTACTGGTGATAGATCAAGGGGCCAAGTGTGTGTTCCTGAACGGCTTTACCAATAAAGCCGGAGATCCCCTGCCGCTAATCATCCAAAAATCGGATGGCGGTTACAACTACGCGACCACAGATCTGGCGGCTCTCCGCTACCGAATTGGGCAAGATCAAGCAGATTGGTTAATCTATATCACCGATGCCGGGCAGGGAAATCATTTTGCCCAGGTATTTCAGGTGGCCCAGCGGGCAGGCTGGATTCCTGATCAGGTCCAGATTGTGCATATCCCCTTTGGCTTGGTTCAAGGGGAAGATGGCAAGAAGCTAAAAACCCGCTCCGGGGAAACCGTACGTCTGCGGGAACTGCTCGATGAAGCGATCGCCCGTACCCGTCAAGATTTAGAAATCCGGCTTCAGGAAGAGGGCCGCCAAGAAACCTCGGAATTTATTGATCACGTAGCCCAGGTCGTTGGGATTGGGGCAGTCAAATACGCTGATCTCAACCAAAACCGGACCAGCAACTATGTCTTTAGCTATGACAAAATGCTGGCGCTCCAGGGCAACACTGCTCCCTACTTGATCTATGCCTACGTGCGGGTGCAGGGCATTACTCGCAAAGGCCAAATTGACTTTGAGCAGATCACTCGTCCAGAGATTCTGCTTAAAGAAGAAACCGAACTTGCCTTGGCAAAACATCTTTTACAGTTAGCAGAAGTGTTGGATCAAGTAGCGGAAGATCTGCTCCCCAATCGCCTCTGTCAGTACCTGTTTGAACTCAGCCAAAAATTTAATTTGTTCTACGATCTCTGTCCAGTGCTGTCGGCAGCACAACCAGTTCAAACCTCCCGGCTGGCTTTGTCTGATCTCACAGCCCGCACCTTGAAACTTGGTTTATCGTTGCTCGGAATTCAGGTAGTTGATCGGATGTAAGACTAGCATTTTGAGGATTCACCTCAACGCCATACAAGTGACATACGAGAAGGTTACCTTAGGAGAGTAGTCACAGTTATGACTCCTCACATACTCAAACAGAACCCTTCCTGTTACTGCGGAGGGTTCTTTCATTATTTTGGTAAATGCCCTCGTGATGCTCTACCATGCGGGCAAGCTTTGCTAAAGTCTTCATTCGTAGGCTGCGATGATATGGAGACGCTTTTTACAGAGCATACGTTTTGTTAACTTGCTCACTGATTGAGATTGGCAGTTGGTTGAGCTATTTGCAAAAGACGATGAAATAAGTCCAGTCAATTCAGCCATATCACGGAGCAAAAAGACGTCCGACACCCATAAAATTTTCAGTATCAACTAAAATTTCAAGAATACGGTCAACACAGCGATTTCGGTAAACTCGATCCTCTAAAAATCGGTCAGGGTCTCCAATTGTGATGACGGGAAATGAATCTATCCTATTTTCCTCACGGAGAACTTGCTCTAGCGAGTCTTCACCTTTCATACTCCGATTGGCTGTCAGCAAAATCATTTGATTTGACTGAGCAGTTTTCCATACCATCCGATCGTTGCTGGCAATTGAGAGATTCATCTCCTTGAAGGTCACAAAACAAATAGGAAGTAGATCCAACCAGCCTTGATTAGCAATATTGCCCAATAAAATCTCTGCATGTCCCCCCAAATTGTGATCAATGAGAAGATTCATGCTTCAAGGGCATGCTTAGCTTTCTGCTCTTGGAGCTTTGCCCAAAGCGCCTCTCGACCTAGCTTGGGTGGCATTGCTGCAATACGGGCAAAGTGTTCACGATTGCGCTCTTCCCAATACTGCTGATTTTCCTCAGCCTGCTTCAAAACAACTTGATACTCTGCTTCAACTTCAGCCCGATTTGCCTCGATATAAGTTAAGGCAGCGTTAATCTGATTATCTGTTAAGTCAAACAAGGAACGAATAAACTTTGGGGGGTAATCAGCCATCACATAGTCCATCACATCATAGAGAGTGATACGGGTACCTGAGATTGTCAGTCCTCGCTCTGTAAGGATGATGGCTGGTTGGTAATGGGATACTGAAGTCATAACCCTTAGCCTCTAAAGCCGTCCAGGGAATAGTAACATCTTATCTCACGAACCTATGCTGATGCAGGCTGGCAATG
>JBGTDP010000135.1:0-13310 GCA_041748255.1 Thermosynechococcaceae cyanobacterium
TACCAGGGCCAGACCGTTGAGTTGGTGGCGTAACTGCTGACTAAAGGTAAAGGTGTCACTGCTGCGGGGAGGGGGATCTCCTAAACAAAGGTGAGCAGCCTGAGGATGCCAGCAAAGGGTTAACCAGCCCCGCTGTTCTAAGGTCCGCACCGCTAGGCAAAGGGTATAGCGATCGCGTTGATAGACCTGCTCCAGACGAGCAGGGAGCCAGTGGGCGCGAAGCTCACAGCAGGCCGCGGTCAGGGTCGTAAAGTCAACAGGTTGCAAGGTTAAGAAGGTTAAAGGGCGATTGAGTTAGGCAAGTCAGGTTCAAAACCAGGCTTTATAAGGGTTGTCTATGTCTGAAGAGTAAAATTACCTTGAATAGGTCTATAAATATGCTCATCCTTGAGTTTCAGTCTTGTTACGCTGAAATTTTGCCGATATGATCAAGGTTATTCTTTAATAATCGCTATATACCCACTAAAGCCTTTAACTATGGATATCAGACTTATCAATATCGGCTTTGGCAATATTGTTTCAGGGAATCGAGTCATTGCCATTGTCAGTCCTGAATCAGCGCCAATCAAACGGATTATTACAGATGCGCGAGATAAGGGGCAACTGATTGATGCTACCTATGGTCGTCGTACTAGGGCGGTGATTATCACTGACTCCAGCCATGTCATTCTCTCTGCGATTCAACCCGAGACCGTTGCCAACCGGTTTATCATTAGCAAAGATAGTCAAGACTCAGGCGACTAGTTGGTTGCCTCAGTAAAAGACTGAGGCGTGCTTCAAAGGAATTATATGACTGGCAATTTAGTGGTGGTCACGGGGCCCAGCGGTGTTGGCAAAGGAACCTTACTGCGATCTCTGCAGCAGCGACACTCGGATCTCTACTTCTCAGTCTCTGCCACGACCCGGGCTCCCCGCCCCGGTGAAGTTGAAGGGCAAAACTATTACTATGTCAGCCGTCCCCAATTTGAGGCCATGATCGCCAACGGAGAGTTGTTGGAGTGGGCTGAATTTGCCGAAAATCTATATGGCACCCCCCGGCTACCGGTCGAAGAACAGATTCACCAAGGCAAACTGGTCCTGTTAGAGATTGAATTAAAAGGAGCGCGGCAGGTGCGGCAAACCTATCCCCATGCCCAGCAAATTTTTATTTTGCCCCCCTCGGTTGAGGAACTTGAACGACGCATTCGGAGCCGGGGCCAAGATAGTGATGCAGCGATCGCCCGCCGACTGGCTCGGGCGCAAGCAGAGCTACAGGCAGCCTCAGAGTTTGATATTCAGATCACCAACGACAATTTTGACAAAGCCCTCACCCTTCTAGAATCAGCGTTGTTTGAGCATAGTGCCCAACCTTCCTGATTGATTGACTAGGCTGTATTTGCCGCAGTTGTGCAACCTGAGTTACAGCTTTTATAAAGCTCTTTTCTGTTCTACTTCTCAAGATTTTGCCTGCCAAGAGTAGTGGAGTGATGGTCTGCCTGGCGATGGTGATTAATCACTTCACAGCACTCGCTGACCGAAGCACGATCGCCCATGGCCTCAACCAGGGATTTAAACGCACTCCAGTTTTGCTCCAGCAACGCCTTGGCCTGCATTCCGGCCCAGTGTTCTTTTTGCCGCCAGTTCTGTTCCAGGGATAGGGTCACTGATTTGAGCTTTTGGCGATCGTCGTCCCCCCCTTCTACTGAGTCATAGACTAAAAATTCAGCTGCAGCCCCGGCCATCCAAACGGTGCAGTAACGATCCAACAGCTGAGAAGGTAGGGATATCCCCAAGGTTAGGTCATCAAAGCTCACCCCTCCCTGTCCCGGCTGCCCTTGACCCAGGGCTTCCCAGGCACTCAGGGTATAGCCGGTCACCGGAATCTCCAATAGATGAGCGGCCAGAAAATGTCCAGCTTCGTGGTGGAGAATTCGCTCTCGGTACTGGGGAGATTTTTGGGCAAACCAGTCAAGAAACAAGGTAGACCCCTGGCCTTGAAATCCGAGGGTATCAATGACAACGACTGCTAAAATTGCTGCTGTGGCGATCGCCGGTACCGCCGGAGAAATCTGCAGCCAGGGTCCCAGCAGAATAGAGAAGGTGACACCAAAAATAAGAATTGCGGCGGTGTTTAAGGTAATTTGATTCATGGGGCGGGGGCTTGGTTGAGTTTCAGGGCAGCCCTCAACTGGGCAAATTATGATGATCTTCAGTCTACCGCCGACGGGTTATTTTCCATATTTGCCTGGGATTGGAGAAGGGGCCTTTGACCCTGGGATTCACTAGGGATCTGTTTTTGACAATCAAGTTAGAATTTCTCTATCGGGTATCTGGCGGGTATCTGGAAGTAATTCTGTCACTAACCTCAAAGGCTTCTATGACTCAGTTTTCTCTCCAGGCTCCCTTTGAACCCACCGGCGATCAGCCTCGGGCGATCGCCCAGCTCACGAAGAGTCTCCGGGACGGTCATCGTTTTCAGACGCTTTTAGGGGCGACGGGGACGGGTAAGACTCACACCATGGCCAGGGCAATCGAAAAGTTGGGCAAGCCTACCTTGGTTTTGGCCCACAACAAAACCTTAGCAGCCCAGCTATGTAACGAGTTGCGGGAATTTTTTCCTGAGAATGCCGTGGAGTATTTTGTCTCCTACTACGATTACTACCAGCCAGAAGCTTACATCCCGGTCACAGACACTTACATCGAAAAAAGCGCCGCAATCAACGATGAGATTGATATGCTGCGGCACTCGGCGACGCGATCGCTGTTTGAGCGCCGGGATGTGGTGGTGGTGGCCTCGATTAGTTGTATCTACGGTCTGGGAATGCCAGAGGAGTACCTTCGGGCTTCAATCCCTTTGCGGGTCGGGGCCGAGGTGGATCAACGGCAAATTCTCCGGGACTTAGCCGGGATTCAATATAGCCGCAATGACCTAGATCTGACTCGCGGACGGTTTCGGGTCAAGGGGGATGTCTTAGAAATTGGCCCCGCCTACGAAGACCGGATTATCCGGGTGGAGTTCTTTGGCGACCAAATTGATGCGATTCGCTACGTCGATCCGGTCACCGGGGCCACCCTGCAGAGCCTGGAGGGGTTAAACATTTATCCTGCCCGTCACTTTGTCACCCCGGATGAGCGCCTAGAAGAAGCCAGTGCTGCGATTGAACAGGAGTTGGAAGCTCAACTCACGGTTCTGGAGTCAGAGTCAAAATTGCTAGAAGCTCAGCGCCTGGGGCAGCGCACCCGCTATGATTTGGAACTGCTGCGAGAGGTTAGCTACTGCAATGGGGTAGAAAACTACTCTCGCCATCTAGCCGGTCGTCAGGCTGGAGACCCCCCCGAATGTTTAGTGGATTATTTCCCGGAAGACTGGCTGCTGGTGGTGGATGAGTCCCACGTGAGTGTGCCTCAGATCCGAGGGATGTACAACGGTGACCAGGCCCGCAAAAGAGTCTTGATTGACCATGGGTTTCGTCTGCCTAGTGCTGCCGATAACCGGCCTCTAAAAGCTGAAGAATTTTGGGCCAAGGTCAACCAATGTGTTTTTGTCTCAGCCACTCCCGGAAATTGGGAGCTAGAAATTTCTCAAGACCGGGTGATTGAGCAGATTATTCGTCCCACGGGGGTGGTGGACCCGGAAATTTTTGTCCGCCCTACCACCGGTCAAGTTGATGACTTACTGGGGGAAGTCAAAGACCGGGTTGATCGCCATGAGCGCACCCTGATAACCACCCTGACCAAGCGAATGGCCGAGGACTTAACCGAGTACTTTCAAGATCAAGGTGTTCGGGTGCGGTACCTACACTCTGAGATCAACGCGATTGAACGAATTGAAATTCTGCAGGATTTGCGCCAAGGAGCCTTTGATGTCTTGATCGGGGTTAACCTGCTCCGGGAAGGGCTAGACCTACCGGAAGTTTCCCTGGTGGCTATTTTAGATGCCGATAAAGAAGGATTCTTGCGGGCTGAGCGATCGCTGATTCAAACCATTGGTCGCGCTGCTCGAAACGTGCGAGGGCAAGCCATTCTTTACGCCGATAACCTCACCGACAGTATGGCCAAGGCCATTGATAAAACAGAGCGACGGCGAGAAATTCAACTGGAGCATAATCAAAAGCACGGAATTACACCCCAATCAATTGTCAAAAAGTCTGACAACGCCATTCTCTCGTTTTTAGCTATTTCCCGCCGTTTGAATGTCCAGGAACTTGATACCGCCTACGAACAGCTTGAAGATCTGCCCTTAGAAGGCATCCCCAATTTAATCACCCAGCTAGAAACCCAGATGAAGACAGCGGCCCAAAATCTCGAATTTGAAGAAGCGGCTAAATATCGCGATCGCATCAAGCACTTACGAGAAAAACTGCTTGGCACTCAGCGCTGATCCTTTGACTTTAATCCTTAGACGGAACTTCTAACTGAGTTTCATTTCCAGGTTTAGTTGCCTACCTGACGAAACTGAACCCTATCCCATCCCAGGGAGATTAAGACCACCCGTCAACTCTTCCATACGTTCGCGCATGGTTGCCGTGGACTTAGTGTAGGCATCTTTCATCGCTGCTGTGACCAGATCTGAGACCACTTCTGCCCCTTCTCCTAGAGCCTCTGGAGAAATTTCAACCCGCAGCGGCTCCTGGTTGCCACTCATCACAACCTTAACTAGATTGCCACCGGCTTCACCCTCGATCTCCATTTGTTCAAGATCTTCCTGGAGTTGCTTGGCACCTTCTTGAACCTTCTGGGCTTTCTTAACCGCGTCTGCAAGTTCTTTCATCTTGCCGAGGCCAAAGCCAAATCCTTGTCCTTGTGACATAATCCCTTCGCTGGTATCAGTTTTTTACGTGATCTTGATGCTTAGTCCACCCCATCAAGGGCAAGCTGTTTCATTATGCCATTCCTCAACCAGGAGTTAACGCTCAAATCTTGATTGATTATTGGGGTTTAAGCCGTCACCGGAAAGTCTCCAAGGATTTTGACTTCTGGCTGTAAAGCAAAAGACCACCGCTGGGCGACTTGAGATTGAACATGATGAATCAAACGGAAAATGTCGCTGGCCCTAGCCCCACCGCAGTTAAGAATAAAATTGGCGTGGCGTTGGGCAACTTGGGCATTGCCAATTTGGAACCCCTTAAGGCCGGTTTGCTCAATCAACCAACCGGCTGTTTTGGGTCCCGGATTGCGGAAGACACTTCCGCAACTGGGCAGGTGATAGGGCTGGGTAGTCAGACGCTGCTGAAGATGGATTTCCGTCAAGGCCTTGACCTGTTCAGGATCAGCCCCAAGCTGAAGTTGAAATGTTGCCTGAGTCACCAGACGCGAATCCCCTTGCAAGGCCGAGGTTCGATAGTTATAGCCTAGGTCTGCCGGGGTAAGCTGCTCAATTGTGCCATCAGGAGAGAGCACCTGTGCCGATACCAGTTGCTCTGCTGTGCACTGCTGGTGGGCACCCGCATTCATCACCACTGCCCCGCCCACAGTTCCAGGAATTCCCACAGCCCACTCTAGACCTTGCCACCCCTGATCGGCAGCAATTCGGGCCAGTCGCGGAATTGCAAATCCTGCGCCAACGGTGATCCGACCCGTTTGGGGATCAATGTCTAGTTGACGCAAGTGCCGGGTTGAAACCACCAGCCCCGGTAGACCGCGATCGCTAATCAACAAATTGGAGCCTGCTCCCAACAGCGTCAGGGGCAACCCTTGTGTCTGAGCCCACTCAAAGCTGCTCTGAAGCTCCTCTAGGCTCCGGGGCGTGACCAACCACTCAGCCGGGCCTCCGACTCGAAATGACGTCAAAGAAGCTAAAGCAGCCTGAGGTTGAATCAGGCACCCGGCCTCTAGCCGAATCGGCTGACGTTCTGCTCCTACAGGAACCTGGGGGATCAAAGAAGTAACCATTAGGCAACCCCCTCTTTAATCTGTTGTCCTTCTGTCGCTTTGTAAAAAGCCACCAGCTCTGGGATGGTCTGGTTTAGATTTCCTGCTCCCAAGAAAACTACCAAGTCTCCAGGCAGCAGGCTTTGCTCTAAAAACTCAATTACAGCGGGCAAAGAAGGCTGATAGTGGATATTTTGATGATAGCGAGCAATTGACTCGACCAGTTGCTTGGTGTTGATTAAACCTCGATCTGGCTCACCAGCACTATAGATATCAGTCACAACCAGAACATCTGCATCGCCAAAGGACTGGCTAAACTCCGTCAAAAAAGTCTGGGCTCGGCTGAAGCGATGGGGTTGAAAAACCGCTACCAATCGCTTCCAAGAGCAACCTTGACTATCTGCTGCTTCGATCTGTAGTCGGGCTGCTTTTAGCGTGGCCTGAATTTCACTGGGATGGTGGGCATAGTCATCGATAAACCGAATTCCGTGGTGCTCTCCCCGAAGTTCAAACCGACGCTTGGCCCCCTCAAAACTAGCGATCGCTTGAGCAATCGTCGCAAACGGGATCTCTAAGTGACGACCCACGGCGACTGCTGCGAGAGCATTGCTGAGATTGTGCTGCCCCAAGAGCTTTGAATTTAACGTTCCTAGACATTCACCTCGCTCCCAGACTTGAGCGGTGGTGCCTTCGGCATGGTACTGAACTGCATCCACGGTAAAGTCTGCTCCTGAGCTTGATTCCAGACTGTAGGTGAGCAGGTGTTTAGCTGAAGCGTCTTTGAGGATGCACTCTCGCACCACCGGGCAGTCTATAGAGGCAACGATAACTTGGGAGCGCTCTGCAAAGGTTTGAAATGTTTGAACCACCTCCGCCAAGGTTTTGTAGTGGTCAGGATGATCTAACTCGATGTTGGTAATCACCCCAATTTGGGCTGCAAACTTCACCAGAGAGCCATCTGACTCATCTGCTTCCGCGACCAGGTAGGGACTCTCACCCAAACGGGCATTTCCCTCCCAAGCTTTGACTTCTCCCCCGACGATGATAGTTGGGTCTAACCCTGCCTCTAGCAGCAGATAACCAATCAGACTGCTGGTTGTCGTTTTTCCGTGAGTTCCAGCAACGGCAATGCTCTGACATCCCTGCATCAAAGCTGCCAGAAGATCCGAACGATGAAAAATTGGGCATCCTAACTCTAAGGCTGCTCGGTACTCAGGATTATCTGCCTGAATTGCCGTCGAGCAGATCACCTGCGGTAAAAGGCCAGGTTGCTCTAAAGCCGCTGTTTCCAACTGAGCATTAGATTTAGCCCTTGAAACTTCTTGCTTAGCCCCAACCGCAGAGAGGGCCTCTGCAAATTCAGGCTGCGGGAGCAGGTTCTGCTCTGAAGAACAAAATTTTAAATTCTCTGCACTTTGGCCCCAAAATATATGGGTACCAAGAGCCTCAAGCTGCTGAGTAATTGGGCTAGAGCGTAAATCAGAGCCCAAAACCGGCAACTTTCGCTTTGTTAAAATGTAAGCAAGCGCTGACATTCCAATCCCCCCAATGCCAATGAAATGAAACGGCCTCCCGCTGAAGTCAACAGAACTCCGCATTTTAAAGATAGCTCCTAAATGCACACCACACCATACTCACGCGATATCATACCAGGAACTGCTTTTTAAGCAACAACATCTTCCGATAGATTAGATTAGTTTAGTTTTAGATCAGGCTCTTGGTATTTCATGAAAGCTCTCCCACTTGAGAAGTTCAACCTTTGGTTGTATCTGCCTTCGTTAGACCGCTTTAGTGTCCTCTAGGACAAGCGACACCTAACTGAGACAATTCATCTCAAAGTACAGGGAACAGCCCCAAGCACTCGTAAAATTTAATCTACCTACTCTACGCCGGCAAGGTTTCTCCCATTCAAAACATGTCTCAATCCACTTGCCCGATGTTGATCTACGTTGCGAGAACTATTTTGGCACTCAGCGCTGGCATAACCCTGATCTGTGTACGGTTACCGCTAGCCAAAGCCCAAACAGCCGGGGATGTGGTTGTTATCGGGAACACTGCCTCTAAGCAAGCTGCGCTTGAGGCTTATTGGAATCAATTGAGCAATCTAAGCCGGGCTTCGCTGCCCGCAGTTACCAATCAATCTTTTGCTCAACCAGCGCCTCAGGTGCTAGAGCAGGAAATTATTCGTAAGCTAAGCGTCGGGAGTCTTGAGCTTAAACCAATCATTGGTTTGGGGGGTGCTTCCCAGGTTCAAGGAACCTTGACCAATAGTCACAACCAGCCGGTCAATGTTTCAGCGGTGAACTATGAAATTTTTGATTCCGCCGACACCCTAATTCAAACCGGAAGTGCCGCCCCAGCCCCAGCCACTCTTCAACCGGGTCAAACGGTGACGTTTAAAGATACCTTGCTTGCCACCAGCGTCTTTGGTAAGCAGGTGAGGTTGGCAAAACCGGCAATCACTCTCTCTGGGCCAGGAAGTTTCTTAACGCCGATCACTCCCTGAGGGTTTCAGGCACACTGGTTTTAGAAAGGCCAGCGATCGCCCGCAGATTTTGACAGCGGATTAATTGATCAAAGGTGGGTTGAGCTTGACCTTCAAGCTTGGCAACGGTTTGGATTGCTGAGAATAGATGCTGGGCTGCTTCGGCCTCCGAATAGCCTCGCCGCTGAGCCACGTGCACGGCAGCTTCATCCGCTGCAAGTTGAAGTTGCAGACCGCGATTAATCCGGCGAATTTGGGTTCCGGCCAAGGCACTGAGTCCCCCAGCCACAGCAAAGCCAATCATATCTCCCTGCACCAGCTCAGCGATCGCCCCCACCGCCCCGGCTAGAGCCAGCCCCAGGTAGAGATTGGGCTTGAGCCATTTACTAGCGGTCAGCCATTGAACTGTACTGAGAATTAACAGGTCACGCTGGGGCTCCGGTAGCTGGCGCCAGAAATCAAAGTTAATTAGCACTGGCCGCTCTTGACTCCAGGGCAACCCTGGTCGGTAGGCTAAGACCGTCGGCTGCTCTGGTTGAGAAATGATTTTTGTGATCATTCGGCCTGAGGCGGGCATCACATCTAAAAGACGGCGAATTTCTACATCTAGATTCATCGTGAAAGCTGATTCTCTACCAATACAATAGGATCTATGGACATCTTTGATCCGAATCCCCCTGAGTGGACCTATCCAGCGGTTCATGCCCATCGCTTCTGCTGTCCGACCTGCCAAGCCAGGAATGTTGAGGCCGGTCAAGTCTGGCTAAATCGCCGCGCTCCAGTGTTTACGGACGGCTATCAAAAGAAGTGGCAAGAATTTTATCAGTGTCGGTGTGGCTGCGTCTGGTGGGCCTGGAGTAGCGATCGCATTGCCTCCCATAGCAGCTCCCCATGAACTGGCAGTCAGTTTCTAACAATTGGGTCCTAATGCCGCCCCGGCCCATTGCTTTAATTCATTTTCTTGGCGGGGCTTTTGTGGCTACAGCACCCCAGGCGACCTATCGGCGGCTGCTCGAATGCCTTGCCCGTCAAGGCTATGCTGTGGTTGCCACCCCATTTATCAACACCCTTGATCATTCAGCGATCGCCAGGCAGGTTCTGCAAAGCTTCGATGGGGCATTGAGACAACTTCACGCAACCTCAAACCTGAAGCCCTACCTGCCCATCTACGGGCTGGGTCACAGTATGGGTTGCAAGCTTCATTTGCTGATTGGGAGTTCATTTGCTGTCGAGCGAGCCGGTAATATGCTGATTTCTTTTAACAACTTCAGTGCTCGCCGGGCAATTCCCCTGGTAGAACAGTTGACCTTTGCTGCCCCTTTAGAATTTACGCCCACGCCCTTAGAAACAAATTATTTAGTAGAAACCCGGTACCGGGTGCGGCGAAATTTGCTAGTTCAATTTAGCAAGGATGAAATTGATCAAACGCCTCTGCTGGCCAGCTTGCTGCAAAAACGCCATCCAGAGATGATTGCCGTTCAGAAACTAACCGGGAACCACCTAACCCCCCTAGGACAAGACATTGACTGGCAACCTGGCACCGCATTTACCCCTTTAGACGCACTCGGTCAGTGGATGCGCCAAACGGTCTATCGAGAGCTTGAGCAGTTAGAAAAGAGCCTGCTGCATTGGTTAGATCCACTCTCCAACTTCTAAATTTCATTGAACCATCGACTGGGATTTAGGAAGGATGACTTACAACTTCGGGCAGATGGATTGCCCCATCCCTTCTAATAGGATTTCAGGTAGATTGGATCAGGGGTACTTGTGAAAAGCTTGTTGCAGTAGACCTGATTCTTTGTATATCCATCGCTATATAAAGCACGGAGAAAATATCATGAGTACAGAAGATAAAGCTAAAGCTACTGGCAAAAATATTGAAGGTAAAGCCCAAGAAGCATGGGGCAACGTTACAGGCGATCCCGAAGATCAAGCTGAAGGGAAAGCCAAGCAAGTTGAAGGTGAAGCTCGTCATGCAAAAGAGGATGTCAAAGACAACCTCAAAGACAAGCTGAGCTAGAGGTTAACCTGGAGGTCTGAGTTATGTATGACTCAGACCTCAATGCTTTCTAATTGACTTCCGGACAAATTTTGTTACTAAAGAGTATTATCTAGAACAATTTAACTGTTAGAAGTCTTTATTATTGGTTCATTTACATTTGGTTTTTGAGAGGTTTAAGGTGAATTTATTCCAGCGCAGTCGTCGAGTTCTAACTGCTCTTGTTTTGGTTTTGGTTTTAACGGTTAGTACAGCTTGCTCTTCGGGAACTACAACCCAAGCTGATCGAACGCTGAGTCCTTCAGGATCTGGCAGTCGAATGGCATACCAGCAGCTGCAGCAGGGTAACACAACTGCCGGACAAAACTTTGGAGCTTGGGTAACCCAAACCGGCAAAGGGTTAATCAAGGATGCGTTTGTCAGAGATGAGAACAAGCTCGGAGTCGTGATTACACCTCAGGTGCAACCAACAGATGTCAAAACGCTAACCCGCTCATTGGTGCAAGGGTTTGAGCATAACTTCCCTAACCGGAATCTGACAGTTCTAATGTATGCTCCTGACAAAAAGCTAATCTTGACGGCTAAGTATAACAACCAAACCCGCCAGATTGATTATCAAGCAGCATAAATTTAGTCAGCTGACCTCAGCCTTTAGAGGTTGAGTTAAATAAGGAGATCTTAAAATGTCAAGTAGCGATAAATATAAGCGTCAAGTCATGAATGATTTGACTCAGGGAAACTCTGAATCCCTCGACGATTCGGTTTCAGATCAGGATTATCAAAATTTTGATGACTTTGCCCAACGCTCTTCTAGAGATGAGCGGCGGCAATTATTTGGGCGATCGTTTCATCCAGACCAGATTCCGACAAGTCAAATGGAGCCGGAGTTACAAAAGGCCATCTCTCAAATTAAGCCGAATGAAAGAGATGATGTTGCCAAAGAATTTTTTAAGCGGCTAAAAGACCGGGGCTTGAGCGATCGCGACTTGGAGCGGCAGTTGGGTCTTTCTACCCGTCACCCGAATCACATGAGCGCAGATGATGTGAGTAAATTGGCTGGATTTACCTATCACAGTCACCCGGATATCTTCCAAGATGTTCTCGCAGATCAGCCAGGCATTCTGAAGTTTCTCAGTAATCCTATGGTCGGAGCTGCCTTAGGTGCCGTGGCAGCCAAGTGGTTTGGGGGCCGTCATTAGTGACAGCCTGAGCTTAGTGGCCTAAATCAGGACAATCTGAAATAGCTTTAACTTAAAAAAGGGTGATGCCAGGCATCACCCTTTTCTGTTTATGGTTTTTTCTGTCAATGGAGTTCCTCAACACTCTGTCAATCAATTGACTAACTTCTACTCACTACGGCTAGCAGTAAACCTGGCACCATAGCTTTGTATAAGTCAAAAGCTTCCTAACTGGCCCTACCCTTCTAATCTTTAAGGGATTCAAGTTCATCCCCTTGTTGGGGCTGAAAGTAGACAAAAGCGGTTGAGCCCGCAAAGGTCGTAACCACTCCAGCAATAAATCCAACGACGGCAACCAATATCATCGACATCTTAAAAAATCCCCTCCAGGCGAATGCTTTAAGTGTCTCAAATCAGCAGGGGGCAAGCTAAGCGTATAAATACGGAAATCATCTACTAAGCTAGTTCACTTGCTTAAGTATGTTTACGGGATTAGTCCTCGAATGAGCTAATTTGAAGTAATTTAATTTTTTCCACGCTCCTAGAAAATTTTGATCACGTGGGCCAGATGCCAGCGAATTAGGGAACGCCAACCTGTTAAGAGGGCTTGAGTCTTCGTTTAACACGCCCCTCATACCAGTTCATCAGCGGGGTAGAAGAAATCCCGTGGAGGATTACAGAGGTGACAATGACCCAATAAACAATCCAGGTAATTTGTTCTCCCGATTCACCTTTGAGACCGTGCCCTAAAGCATAATTCAAGTAGTAAATTGAGCCAACGCCACGAATCCCAAACCAACCAATCAACAGCCGCTTGGAAGGATGTAAGTTTCTGCCGAGCATACTGATCCAGGTTCCCCCTGGGCGAATCACTAAGAACAGCAGTGCTGCCACTAGAATCGCTGGCAACGCAAACCGCAGTACAGGCTCAATCCGCAACAGCGACCCCAGGATCAATATAGTGGCGACTTCCAAGAGCTTCTCAATTTGCTCCACAAACTCTAACTGCGAGTCTTGCTTTTCCCGGTAATACCCGTGCTGAATGACAATTCCGGCCACAAAAACTGCCAAAAAGCCGTAGCCATTCACTAGCTCAGTCAGGGAATAGGTTAACAGGATGGTGCTGAGGGCAACAAAGTCTTCCATCAGTACATCCGCAGCTCGAAATCGCTGCAAATGTCCATCAACCCAAATCACCGCTTTGGCAACCACAAACCCCATCACAATCCCGGCGGCGATCGCCCAGAGCAGGTCAATGGCAACCCACTGCCGAAACCAGTTTTGCCAATGGCTATCCTCTAGCCAGTGCAGCCCAAAGTAAACAAATGGAAATGCCAGGGCATCATTTAAGCCCCCTTCCGAGGTAAGCCCAAAACGCAACTCATCTTTATCGTCTGTATTGGCTAGTTGGACTTCTGAAGCCAATACTGGGTCAGTGGGAGCCAAGATTGCCCCAAGCAACACCGCCGCGCCAACGCCTAATCCCAGGAAAAAATGCCCTACCAAGGTAATTGCCAGGATTGAAATTGGCATCAAAAAACCAATCAGCCGCGCTGTGGAGTTCCAGGCCAAAAGCTTTAAGGGCCGATTCATTTTTAGGCCACAGCCAAAGACCGAAACAATCACCACAAATTCGGTTAGATGCACTAGTAAGGTGGTTTCGGGTCGGTCTTGGATCAGTCCGACGCCGTAGGGTCCCAGGCCAACTCCCACCAGTAGGTAGATCAAAGCGAAGGACAGCGGTAGACGGGCAATCCAGCCTGACCCCAGGGTGACAAGCAGCAGCAACAGACCGACG
>JBGTDP010000136.1:0-12268 GCA_041748255.1 Thermosynechococcaceae cyanobacterium
CAAAATCCGGCTCTCCGGTACTGAAGCTACAGACATCGATTCCCTCTGCTTTCATCGCTTTGGCCTGGGCTGCGATCGCTAGGGTTAAAGAAGGAGTGACCTGATTCACTCGGGCTGCCAATTTCATAGTTACCTCGAAAAAACCGGGAGGAGCTCAACACAAGTCCGGTTGCATTAAGATCACCATAACCTACAGGGATGACGGTAAGGTCACGAGTTAGCCCGAATCTTTTAAGCTTTCCTGACCCCCATACTGCGCTTGTGCAAGTGGATTTTCTACAGAAGAGAAATTATGGCGATCCTGGCTGGTTCTGATCGGGATGATTGAAGCGGTTTTAACTCCGGCTACTGACCCAGCCAGAAGGGATTTTTTCGATGCCAAAATTAGAGTTGCAATGCGATTCCTGGGATTTTCTACCCAAGGATCAGTTCTCACTTGCCAAACAGAATGCCGAAAGAACTGTTTTAAGTCTGCCGCTCAGGTTCATTTCTGGGAAAGACTTCTTAGACCTCCTCTGCGGCTGATTCTGCATCAATCATTTCCGCCACCTCTTCCTCCCCAGGCGGCACAAGGGCAACAGCAACGATGGCATCATCGTTATCTAGGCGCTGGACCCGCACCCCAGTTGCCATCCGAGATTGGTGGGAGATAGCATTCACGGCCTGGCGAATCACAATCCCCCGGCTGGTGACCATAATTAGCTCATCTTCAACATTGACTACCCGCAGGGCCGCAAGTTGATCCTTGGCCTGGCGAAACTTAATTGAAACTAAACCCATCCCCGCTCGATTTTGCAGGCGGAATTGGGCAACCGAAACCCGCTTGCCGTAGCCTTGGGTGGTAATCACTAACACACAGGGACCCGATCCAGGCTCTGTGGAAATGACTTCTTCTAGGTCATCCTCTGTGTCTGCCACCAGATCAGCAATCTCCGCTGCCGGAAGGATATCCATCCCCACCAACTGATCTCCTGGCCGCAGGTTCATTGCTCTTACCCCTCGGGCTGTGCGACCCAGGGGTCGCAACCCCTCGCGGTCGATTTTGAAGTGAATCGCCATGCCGTGACGGGAGCCAATAATCACACTATCGCCGTCCCGAGCTCGCCGCACCCAGCGCAGTTGATCTCCCTCTCCCAGGGCAATGGCAATCAAGCCGTTGGTGCGAATGTTGCCAAAGGCAGCCAGCGGCGTTTTCTTGATGTAGCCATAGGCCGTCATCATCACCAGATATTCATCATTGATGAATTCAGAGACTGGAATCACAGAGGTGATTTTTTCCTGACGGGGAATCGGCAGCAATTGGACAATTGGCATCCCCCGAGAGGTGCGTGATCCCGTGGGAATCTGGTAAGCCTTTAGAGAATAGACCACACCGCGATCGCTAAAAAACAAGATGCTGTCATGGTCGCAGCAGGTCAAGAAATGCTCAACCCCATCATCCTCTTTCATCCGAGTTCCGGCCTTGCCGCGGGTAGCCCGACTTTGGGCCTCAAAGGTGCTCACCGGCATCCGTTTGATATAGCCCTGTTCGGTCACTAAGATCACCGCTTGTTCGTTGGCAATTAAGTCAATCGCCCCAATTTCTCCTTCAGCCGGTTGAATTAGGGTTTTTCGCGGGGTGGCAAAGGTGGTTCTCAACTCCAGGGATTCAGTTTCAACAATCTCCAGAATCCGTTCCCGTCGGGCCAGAATATCTTCCAGATCAGCAATCTGGGTTTGCAGGTCGTTGTGTTCCCGGTTAATCTTCTCCGCTTCTAGGGCGGTCAGACGCCGCAGTTGCATTTGCAGAATGGCATCGGCCTGAGCATCAGAGAGGCCATAGGACTCAATCAGTTCTTGCCGGGCTGTAGCGGCATCCGCCGCATGGCGAATTAGAGCAATCACCGCATCTAGGTTTTCTAAGGCAATCAACAGCCCCTGAAGGAGGTGATCCCGTTCTTGGGCTTTGCGCAGTTGATAGCGGGTCCGCCGGGTAATCGCCTCTTCCCGAAATTCTAGGAACACCGTCAGAAACTGCCTGAGACTGAGTAACTGAGGTTCTTGGTTGACTATGGCCAGCATATTGGCACCAAAGTTGCTCTGGAGGGGGGTCTGCTTATAGAGGTTGTTGAGCACCACCCGAGGATAGGCATCGCGTTTGAGCTCAATCACAATCCGCATCCCGTTGCGATCGCTCTCATCGCGAATGTCAATGATCCCCTCAATCCGCTTGTCATTGACCAGCTCAGCAATTTTTTCGATCAAGGCTGCTTTGTTGGTCTGGTAGGGAAGTTCAGTGACAATAATCGCTTCCCGTTCCGGGCGACCTCGCTGCTGAATCGTTTCAATCGTTGCCACCCCGCGCATAGTGATTGAGCCCCGGCCTGTGGTATAGGCTTCTCGAATCCCAGAAGTGCCAAGAATTTGCGCCCCGGTCGGAAAATCAGGACCGGGAATGATCTGCATTAACTCCAGGTCTGTAATCTCGGGGTTATGGATCAGGGCCACCAGTCCGTCAATCAGTTCCCCCAGATTGTGAGGCGGAATATTGGTCGCCATCCCCACGGCAATTCCTGAGGAGCCGTTTAGCAGCAGTTGCGGAACTCGGGCTGGGAGAACCAAGGGTTCCTGTTGTGAGCCATCAAAATTGTCCCCAAAATCAACCGTTTCTTCTTCAATGTCCCGCAGCAGGGCATCACTGGTCAGGGACTGCAATCGGCACTCTGTGTAACGCATTGCCGCCGGAGGATCATTATCCACAGAGCCAAAGTTGCCATGACCATTAATCAGCGGCATCCGCATCGAAAAGTGTTGAGCCATCCGCACCAGGGCATCGTATACCGCTGTATCCCCATGGGGATGGTATTTACCGAGGACTTCCCCCACCACCCTGGCGCATTTACGAAACGGACGATCTGGTGATAAGCCCAACTCATGCATGGCATAGAGAATTCGCCGATGCACTGGCTTGAGACCATCCCTGGCATCGGGTAGAGCCCGTCCGACAATCACGCTCATGGCGTATTCCAGATAAGACCGGGACATCTCTCCCCGAAGATCTGTAGGGATAATCCGCTCGTCAGCTAGGCTCATACGGTGAAAAACTCCAAAAAAACAAGATTTAAAGCGCTAAGAGCTAATAAATCCCAACAAACGCCCTTAAGCTTCCTAAGATTTCCCAAAAATCCTAGGTTTCTCTTGAAATTCTAGCACATCTGCAAGTGCTTCAGCCTGGGGATTCTAGGCGATCCCGCCCCTGTTGGCTCTGGGATCGGCAACCGATTTAGATAAGATTGACTACAGAGACGCTGCCTCAATACTGAGGCTTGTTAGCCCTAAGAGTTAGTCGATCCTGGTTATGTTGCCAATTATTTATTCCGACGAGTTTCTAGAGCACCATACTGGCCGCTTTCACCCTGAGTCCCCGGCCCGTTTACAGGCGATTGTCGAGGCCCTTAAGACTGGACCCTGGGCCCAAGCGTTGGCATGGCACTTGCCCACCCCTGTTAGCCAGCGGCAGGATCTAATCCCGGTGATGGAACAAGTTCATCGACCTAACTACCTTCGAGCAGTTGAGAATTTAGCTGCCCGAGGGGGAGGCCGCATTGATGCCGATACTCCGGTTTCACCTCAAAGCTATCAGGTGGCGTTGTTAGCCGTGAGTGCCTGGTTAGACGGCGTCGATCAAGTTTTGGCCCTAGAGAATCCAGCCTTTGTTTTGGCCCGTCCCCCTGGACACCATGCCTTAGCGCAGGAGGGAATGGGTTTTTGTATTTTTTCGAATGCGGCGATCGCCGCTCACTATGCTCTATCGCAGTCGGGGATCAAGCGGGTGGCAATTTTGGATTGGGATGTTCACCACGGCAACGGCACCCAAGCCATTGTTGAGTCCCACCCCCAGATTGCCTACTGTTCCATCCACCAAGCCCCCTGTTATCCAGGAACCGGCACTGCTCAAGAGCAGGGAGATCACCAGAATGTCTTAAATTTGCCCGTCCCTGGCGGTAGCTCCGGTAAAGATTACGAACAACTGTTTCAGGCTCAAGTAATCCCATTTTTGACTCGATTTCAGCCAGATTTGCTGATTGTCAGTGCAGGGTATGATGCCAACCAAGCAGATCATCTAGCAGAGATGGCACTGAAACCAGAGGATTACGGCGTATTCACTCGCTACTGTCTGGGGCTTACCCGACGAATTTTGTTTGGTCTTGAAGGCGGGTATGACTTGCCGAGCTTAGCCGCTTCAGTCCAGGCAACCCTGGCAAGCTGCCTAGTTAAGGCTTGACTGAGCACTAACATATCCGGAAATATCTTCCCCGCAATCATCGGCCAGGTAGGAGAGGGCTCGAAACCGCAACCCGACCAGCTGCTCATACAGCGGGTTGAGCTTGCATAAAGGCGGAATGTGCATCACTTGATGCCCGAACAGCGTTACATCCCGTTCAAATGGGCACTGGGCCGGGATCATCTTGCATAAAAATCGAGCAATCTGTGGGTTCTGAATCTCCGTATCATCTAGCCAAAGGCGGACAGGATGAAGCAGATCCTTGGTTGAGGTTGATTGGGTTTCTTTATTTGAAGCAATCATAAATTCATCACGACCATCAAGGTTTAAACGAAGGGCTTCTAGCACTTGCGTCTTGGTTCCTAGGGCTGAGCTAAATTGTTGCAGAAGTTGATCTTCTGCGGTTGAGTAAACACCATCAGCGATCGCCACCATCGCAGCAGTTCGGATAAAATTGCTGCCAATTTGGGGATCATTACCGAGTACCAGGCTCAGCTGCTCTGACGTAATTGGCTGGAGAGAGCTAAGGGCAAGATCATCTCGAACAAGTTGCTCAATCAGCTGTTGTTCTTTGAGATCAAAGTACCCATCAGCCCAGGCAATGGTCAGTAACCCTCTCAACCAAGCGTTAACCTGCTCAAGAGAATCGGAAGACTGGGTGAGACTACTCATACATTAGCTACAGCTTCGAAACAATTTGTAACTTAATCCTAGACTCTAGACCACTGTTTGTGTATAAATGTTTCGCCCCCGAACAAGAAACTAGCTATAAATCAGTCAAGATTTCCAATAAATTTTGACTGAAGTGTACGCTGACCATGGTAATGCCATAGTTTTATCTGGCGATCAGCATATATACTTAATCTAGAAAACTTATTATAGTTTCTTAATATATTTTTGTTGCTGGAGCTGTTGTTGAAATTGCACCCAGACCCATGCCCATGAACCCTGAAGGCCACAACACCTAGCGAATCGGCGAAACATAGCCGCTAAGATTGATCAGTTGGGGGGTACGACAGGCGTAAGGTGCAGCAATAGAGAGCTGCTATTAAGATTCACCCTTTGTTCACAGTTGAATGCTAAGAAGCCTGAATCTAGGGAATGGCTAAGTAGACTGACTTAAGTATTTGTAGGACTCTATCATGCTGTTCGCCTGGCGATTCCGAAAAAGTAACTTGTCGTTAGCGCAGCCATGCCCGAAGCGCTATAGCATCTCCCGAAAGCCTTGAGGTATTGAGAGATTCCTCGGCTTCGCTCGGAATGACATCTGAAGTGTAATTAGACCCACCTACTTAGATCAGATAATGTTTTGGTTGTTGGTTAACCGCATGAACGCTCATGGCAGACAAACTTATATTCAAGCTTGGCACCGCTATGCCCTTAGGACGGTGACGATTACAGGAATGATTGCAGTTGTAGGTAGCGCGATCGCTCCCTCCTGGGGACAAAGCCCTAAACCCAATGCCAAACCTACTGTTTTGAATTTAGAAAATTTTGAGCAGCGCTTGGTGCAGCGTTTTGAGCAACGTCTGGGCCAAGGGGATACCTCAGAAACCGTCCAAGCTGAAGTTATCCTAGAAGGACATAAACTTTTCACGGTAACTGAAACAGCACCGAGCACTGACAGTCAACCCCAAAGCACTCCCAACAAAGCTCAGCAGCGCGCCCAACAGATTGAGCAGCGTCTAGCACGCTTTGCCCGCAGCAGATTTACGTCAGAGAAGTTAAAAGTCACGGCTAAAACTAATAACAAAGGCTTGCCAGGTATCTATGCTAACGGAGAGTTTTTAACGGAAGTTAAACCCCAGGATGCCGAGCCTGGTGAACTGCAGCAACGAACCCGTGAGTGGGCTGAGATCATCTACAGAGCGCTGCTGCGCAGCAATCAGGAGCGTCAGCCAAGATTTTTAGTTCGGCAGGGGGTGCTGGCCAGTGGGGTGCTGATGTTTATAGTGGCAGGAAGCTTAAGTGCAACCTATTGGCAGCGCCGCCTTAAAGCAGAACAAAAAGTCATTCAAAATCTTACTCGCCAAGCTACTGCCTCTGTACTAGATGCTACTGATTCCGAGCCTGACCAAGCGGTAGCGGTTTCAGTTGTACAGCAACAAATCAAGCATCGGCAGCAATATAACTTCAAAGATATTCAACAATGGATCCTTCAGGTGGGTAAGTATGCCGTTTGGGGGTTTGGCAGTTTTAAGATCTTGGGACTGTTTGCTTACACTCGCCCCCTGCAACCGGCGATGCTCTCTGCGCTTAAGGTGCCGCTAAAAATTTTAGGGATTGGCCTCGGAACCTATCTGGTCATCCGAATTAGTTTCGTGGTGGTTAACCGCTTCTTTGCCGCCCTAAAAGAGCGAGAATTTTTGGCACCAGAAATGTCCCAACGACTGGCCCTACGGGCTTCTACCTTTTCTCGGGTTTTGCAGGGAGCCACTGTCGTTAGCCTAAGTGTGGTGGGGATTTTAGCGTCTCTCTCGGTTATTGGTGTAGATCTTGTGCCGCTGCTGGCAGGGGCTGGGGTGATTGGTCTGGCAATTTCTTTTGCCTCACAAAGCCTAATTAAAGATGCGATCAATGGCTTTTTAATCTTGATCGAAGATCAGTACGGTGTCGGTGATGTCATTGCTGTTGAAAATGTTGCAGGATTTGTCGAGTACATGAATTTGCGCATTACCCAACTTCGAGATGCGGAAGGGCGTCTGATCACGATTCCCAACAGTGCGATTAGTATTGTCCAAAATCTCTCTAAAGACTGGTCTCGGGTTGACCTGGCAATCGATGTTGCTTATGGGACAAATCCAGATGCTGCCTTGACTATCATTCAAAGTGTGGCCACAAATATTTATCGGGATCCTGCCTGGAAGGAGAAAATGCCAGAACCGCCAGAGGTTTTAGGAATCGATAGACTTGATCATGCTGGAATGCAGATCCGGGTTTGGATTAAAACCCGGCCCCTAGAGCAGTGGAGCGTTGCCCGGGAATTTCGCCGTCGGTTAAAGCTGGCCTTGGATGAACAGGAAGTAGCGATCGGGGTACCCCAGCAGTCTTTCTGGGTCAAAGATTCCCTCACCTCACTTCAGCAGGTTCAAGCCCCACAAAGCTATCCAGTAGAGAGTGACGGCATTGCGGCAAAGCCAGCACCTCCAGGGCAACCTTCTGGTGACTCTAAAGAGCGTCATTGATTTGTTGCAACCCTAAAATCATGGCACCTGTTTCTCCTACTCTGAGAATTGAGCTTGTTACCTTCTGGCAAAAGCCAGGAGATCTTCAGGCGATCCGGCAAAAAGTGTTTCAGCTAGAACAGGGGATTGATCCAGCCTTGGATTGGGATGGTCAGGATGCAACTGCTCAGCACCTGATTGCCTACCTAGAGGGGAAACCTGCGGGAACTGCGAGAATCCGGTCTCTAGAAAACCAGACTGCCAAGGTTGAAAGACTCGCCGTCTTGCCTCAAAACCGAGGCCAAGGGATTGGCAGGCAAATTATGGCAGCGGTTCTAGATTATCTAACCCAGCAGTCCTTTTCAGAGGTAATTCTTCATGCCCAGATTCCAACCGAGGATTTTTACCGAAAGCTGGGATTTGAATCCCAGGGGAAGATTTTCTTTGAGGCAGGCATTCCTCACATCAAAATGAGCCGGAATTTAAAGAACTAGATTCCCTAGGTGTTTGGAGGGAATGAAGTGCGCCGGAGTCTCTTAAATCCTTCAACGTAGCGTTGCCGGTACAGAACAAAACAGTCGTAATCTCTGCCGTGAGAATTTCCACCAAGGTCTGCAGGGCGGCTTCTGACTCATGGGCTGCCTGCAAAAAAGGCCAGGCCATCCCAGCTAGATCTGCCCCCAGGGCGATCGCTTTGGCAACCTCTAGACCGTTGCGGAGTCCTCCAGAGGCAATCAAAGGGATCTCCGGCAGCGTTTCCCGGATCTGGGTAATACAGGTAGCCGTTGGCAGTCCCCAATCTGCAAAGGTTTGACCCAAGCGATGTTGGCGCACATCTAAAGCCCGTTCTCCTTCTACCTTGGCCCAGGACGTGCCGCCAGCCCCGGCAACATCGATCGCGCTGACCCCGGCTTCAACCAACTTTTGGGCCATGACCCTGGAGATTCCATTGCCGACTTCCTTGACAATCACTGGCACTGGCAGCTTGTCACACAACTGAGCAATCTTGGCGAGCAACCCTCGGAAGTTCGTGTTGCCATCTGCTTGCACACATTCCTGCAAGGGGTTGAGATGCAAGATCAGGGCATCTGCCTCTAATAGCTCTACAACCCGTAAGCACTCTGCTAGGCCGTAATCATAGTTAAGCTGCACTGCTCCCAGGTTGGCAAATAATAAAATATCGGGAGCCCGCGATCGCACCGCAAAGGTAGAAGCAACCTGCGGATTTTCCACAGCAATTCGCTGCGAGCCCACGCCCATAGCAATTTTGTAGTGCTGAGCAACCTCGGCCAGGCGAAAATTAATTGTCTTGGCCAGCTCTGTGCCGCCAGTCATGGAGGAAATCAGTAAAGGAGCCCCCAGCTGCTTGCCTAGAAAGGTGGTCTTTAGGTCAATTTCACTGAGATCAAGCTCTGGGAGGCAGCAGTGGCTAAACCGGAAGCCTTCCAAGCCATGGCTTACTTGCTCAAATTGAACGTTTTCATCCAAACAAATCCGCAGATGATCTGCCTTACGATGCTCGATTTCAGGCGGAGGGTTAGAAGCAGGTTTCACAGCTTATAAGGGTAGAAACAAACCGGGTTGCCAACAATATACTCAATCGCAACCTGAAACTTTTTTACTTAGACGCCGGAGCAAGCCAAAAAGCTCCCCCCTCATTGGCCTGACTAGGAACCTCCTGAGCGGGGAAAGAGTCATAAACTTTACCTAAAAGCGCATCAATCTAGCTGCCAATCCGTTTTAATTGATAGGGTTGAGTGCTCTTGACCATAGCTAGATGAGCAATGGGCTAAGGGACTTTAAGCTTTGACCATCAGGCTAGGGCTAGCTTAGGCCTGCCTTGGCATTTGCCCGTAAGTATAAAAATCTATTCGATCTGGATAGTTTTATTGCCATTCAGTATTAAGTACAGAGTAAAAGTAATGACCTATCAGCGTTTTCGCACAAGTCAACCCTCCAAAACAAATCAAGGACGGCTGCATCAGTCTTTGAGAGCAGGTTTGACAATCTCTTTGCTATGCACAGCAGGTGTCGGGTTTTCAGCTCAAGCTCAGCAAACCCAAACACCGACCAACACCCAAACAACCCCACAAACTCAGACATTAATCTACGTCAATCCCGCCAGTGGCCAAGATCAAAGCGGAACCGGGTCTAGCGCCTCGGCTCCCTACCGCACGATCACCTTTGCCCTGCAACAGGCCCAGCCGGGAACAACCATCATCCTGGCCCCTGGCAACTACTCCACCCAGAGTGGAGAGAAATTTCCTTTAACCTTAAAGCCGAAAGTCAACCTCAAAGGGGAAGAGGCCAGCAAGGGAGCCACTGTTGTGATCACTGGCGGCGGGCCTATCTCTAGTTCCTACTTTGGCACTCAAGACGCCACGATTTTGGTGAACTACTCTGCACCAGATAGCAGTATCAGCGGCATTACCGTCACCAATCCTAACAAACGGGGAACCGGGTTGTGGATTGAATCAACCAATACCATTGTTAGCAGCAGTACCTTCAAAGGCAGTGCTCGGGATGGGCTGTTTGTCACCGGCAGTGGCACCCCCAGGGTTGAGAACAGTGTTTTTCTTAACAACGTTGCCAACGGGGCTTCGGTTGCCAACAAAGCTAAAGGCGAGTTCCGCAACAATCTGTTTCAAAATACTGGGTTTGGGATGTCGATTAATGGGACTGCTACCCCCCAACTCTTGAGTAACAACTTTGCTCAGAATAAAACCGGCGTGGTTGTCAGTGGCTCTGCCCGTCCAGTTCTGCGACAAAATATGTTTCAAAACAATGAGACAGGGGTGACAATTATTGCTTTTTCCCAGGGTCAACCGGACTTAGGCACCCAAGCAGAGCCGGGACAGAATACCTTTCAGGGCAATACCAGCTATGCCGTTTACAATGCGGCCCGCGAGAGTACGGTCTCGGCTGTGGGGAATCAATTAGATCCAGGTCAAGTTGCCGGACAGGTTAGCCTCGGAGAGACCCAGACGGTAGCAGTTAACTTTACTGATACCCAAGGCAGCTGGGCAGCGCCTTACATTCAGGCCCTGGCTGCTCGAAATATTATCAAAGGATTTCCCAATGGCACTTTTCGTCCTGACGACCCAGTAACGCGGGCACAGTTTGCGGCAATCTTAGCGAAGGCGTTCATGCCCACCCCCGAAAAAAGTCCCACGGCGTTTAAAGATGTCTCCACAGATTTTTGGGCCAGCAGTGTGATCCGTAATGTCTCTAGCAGTGCGTTTATGGCTGGGTACCCCGATCAAACCTTTCGACCCAGTCAAAAAATCCCCCGGGTAGAGTCATTAGTTTCGCTGGCCAGTGGCTTGAAGTTGCCCTCAGGGGATCCTCAGGTGCTTTCTCTCTATCAGGATGCGGCTAAAATCCCTGGCTATGCCAAGCCAAAAGTGGCAGCAGCAACCCAGCAAAAGATTGTCGTCAACTATCCGACGCTTGCCCAGCTTGCCCCCCTGGAGAATGCCAGTCGGGCTGAAATTGCGGCCTTTGTCTACCAAGCCCTAGTCAATGCTGGTAAAGTAGAGCCGATTAATTCTCCCTATGTGGTTGTGCCGCCTTCGGCTGCTAGCTCTAGTGCAGTTGAGTCTCCTGCTTCTGAAACAACGCCCTGAGTCTAATAGCTGAAACCAAGACCAGCAGACAGTCTTAAAGCCGCCGGAGTAAGTTCAAGCCATGGGTATCTGTGCCGCAGGTATGCAGGAGACCATGGCTAGATCCGAGGGCGTAAATCAGGGCCGTCTGCTGAGGGCTTGGACTCCAGACAGGCGGATTGTTATAGCAGTAGTAGGTTTCAACCCCATCAATTCCTAAATTGGCTGCTGCTGGAATCAATTCCGCAGGGGAACAGGAGTAGCGAGCAGGATGGGCCAAAATCGCTAAGCCTCCGGCTGTGTGCAGGGCGGCAATCACCCGCTGCGCCTGATAGTCTTCGTTCTGGGGAGCCTGTCCCTGAAGATACGGTTGCAGCCCTGGATGATTGGGGTCAAAGCCATATCCGAGGATATGAACTTCGGTTGTCAGCAATTTGGCACTGATTTCAACCCCGCTCCAAAGCAAGGGAGCTGGTTCAAAAGAAGATGGTTTCCAGGTGGTTAACCATTGATTGGCAGCTTGATAGCCTTGCACACTATGGTGATCGGTAATTGCCAGACCTTTTAGCCCCAGGGCGATCGCTTGCTGGATTAGGGCCTCTGGCTGCAGCTTGCCATCGGAGCAAACGGTATGCATGTGAAAGTTGTAGCTGTGAGGACAACTCTCAGGGTTAATCGCCTCAAAAACCAGTTTCAATGCTGGGCAAGTGACCTGGGCTGCAGAATTGACAACCATAATTGCCTCAACGGGAAGTTAAGATATGTATCTTCAGTGATCAGTCTAACCTGTCTTTTGCAGGTTAATCATTTTGATCATTCCGAAGTGCATTCGCAATCATTCCAGGACTCATCCCTAGTTCAAGTTCACTCATTCTTAAAACCCTGAATCAGCCATAAGCCATGACTCATACGGTAATTTTTGATGGCGACTGTAACCTCTGCACCTCTCTAGTGCAGCTTCTAGAGCAACTGGATCGCGGCCACCAGTTTCGCTATATCCCCATGCAGGATCAGCAAACTTTAGAAAAATGGCAGATCCAACCCAGTGATTGTCAGGCCGGAATGATTTTAGTCCAAGACAATCAGCCGCAAAAGCGTTGGCAGGGGAGCGAGGCCGCAGAAGAAATTGCCCGCTTGTTGCCGGCTGGAGAAGTGTTTATCTCTGCCTACCGGGCTTTGCCGGGGCTTAAGGACATTGGCGATCGCTGCTATGCCCAGGTGCGGGATAATCGCTA
>JBGTDP010000137.1:0-30328 GCA_041748255.1 Thermosynechococcaceae cyanobacterium
AGCATTGATAGGGTACAGGGGGTGAGGCTGGTCAATAACCCCGCTGTAAAGATTACCCCCAGACTTAAAAGTGTCAAATGGTTTAACTGGTTTGCCACCAAGGCATCCGCAAACTGGTCTAACTGGTATAAATAGGTTTGAAGGGTTTCAATCATCAGCAAAGATGGGCGGCTGGAGGGCTTGATCGGCAATGAATCAGCAATCAGGGTTGGTTCCCTAATCCCTTGGATAAGGTTGAATCAGATCCTAGATCCTGATCAAGAGTTAGTTCCTATTTTACCGACGTTTGCGAGGACCCTGCGGAGAGGGTCGTTTAGTAGTGACGGGCAGGCGAGATCGCCCAGCACTTACCTTGCCAGCCGGTTTTTTCCGATCCTGAGGGACTAAACGACGGGATTTAGCCCCCCTGGGCTTGGCTCTGCCTGGGCGCTCAGAGTTCAAATTGAAGTCGGAAACTGTCTGCTTGGGGATAGCCATCTTGCCTTGAGGCATAGTCTGGTTGAGGGGAATGACTTCTGCCTCATACCCTTCTCGGGCCACCCTGACTAACAAGCCTGCCGCCAGCAAACTGGCAATCATGGAACTGCCACCGGCGCTGAATAAAGGAAAGGGCAAACCAGTCGTAGGCAAAGACCCAGTCGCAACGCCAATGTGCAGTAGGGACTGTCCCAGCATTAAAATCATAGCCCCAATGGCGATCAGCCGATATTCAGCCACCTGGGTTCTTAAGGCAACCCGCAGGGCAATCACGCCATAGACGGTTAGTAGCAATAACAGCAAAAAACTCCCAACCAAGCCAAATTCTTCTGCGAAAACCGCAAAAATAAAGTCTGTATTCTGAAATGGCAGATAGCCAAGTTTTTGCTGTGAGAGCCCAAAGCCACTTCCCCAAATTCCACCTGAACCTGTTGCTAAAAGACTTTGGATTAACTGATAGCCATCTCCCATTGAGTCAGCCCAAGGATTTAAGAAAGACATCACCCGTCGTCGTTGATACTGCTTAATGCTGACACTTAACAGGGCCAGCAAAAACCCTCCCATGGCTGCTCCTCCCAGATAAACATAGGGCAGCCCTGCTGCCAGTGCGACTAACCAAAGGGTAATTCCACACAGGGCAGTTGTACTGAGGTTGGGTTGAACCAAAATTCCTAGTAAGACTGCTCCAAAAATAATCAACCAGGTGGCTCGGAGTTTCCAGGATAAACACTGCCATTGACTAAAAAATTGAGCGCTTTGAATCACAAGCAACGGCTTAATCAGTTCCGAGGGTTGAATTAGCACTGGCCCTAAGGCAATCCAGCGTGCGGCTCCATTTATTTGTACTCCCAAGCCAGGGATTCGCGTCGCAAACACCAACGCCAGCAAAATCAAAAACAACGGCGTACAAATTTTGAGTAGTCGGCGGAGTGGCGTATACACCAGGGCTTGAAATCCTACCAAGCCAATTCCTGCCCAGATCAGTTGCCGCTGAAAGTAAAACCCACTCCCAGATTCAACTTCAACCACATCAGTGTAGTAAGAGGCTGAGAATAGGACAGCCAAGCCCAAGAACAGCCACAGAAACGTTAGCCAGCGCAATAGCCGAGCTTCAATTGCCCATGAGCGCACCGAAGGATCCAAAATTGGAATAAATCGCAGCAGTTTCATCGCAATTGAGCCCACCCAGAAACGTAGTCAGTATAACGAAACTTCGCAGTTTAATTGTGACTTCTAGGGCAATGATCAAATTTGCATAAAAGCATAAAAAAAAGAGGCCAAAATGACCCCTACTAGCAAATAGAAACTAAACTTAGATTTGAACTACTGCCCAGCTATGCAAGACCCGTGTTCATTCCAGGCTTACCGGTTGCTAGCTCAACCTTCATGATTTTGCCACCCATCTTCATAATTCGCTGCTGCTCCCGAAACCAATTTTCGTAGGGAACTAGTTTGGTAAAGTAGGTGTTTTGAAGTTCCCGTTGTGTCCGAATCCGGGTCTGGCTAGGAACACAAGCTGTAACTTTAAACATGCGCATGGGATCATCTCTCCTAAGAAAGCAAAAATTGGATTATTATCGGGAGTTACCTGGGACCTGAACCGTCATCACACCATTTACCTGGCAGTGGCTCAAGGGCTTATATCTACCTGAGTGTGCTTGTGCTCCACCACCTGGAAACACTAGAGCCTTCACAGGTGTCCGTTGTTGAATAATTCAAAGGCTGGGAGCCAAAGGCCAGTACTAGATCGCTAAAACCAATCTTCAACCATTTGTCAAGATTAGTCTCTGACAAGCTAGTACTCACATTTGACTTCCCAGACTTCATTGCGAGCCTTTATTTAGCTCACTTGATTGACTTAGCTCAAACCAGAGCAGATGTAGTCGAAGTAAACACCCATTTCCTTACCAGCATCAGAGCCAGCAAGACCAGAAGTTACTTCCTTCATGGCTTGGATGGATTGAACAGTGGCCGAAATTGGAACGCCTAAGGAATTGTAGGTTTCCTTAAGACCATTAAGAACCCGCTCATCCAAAATGGAAGGATCACCAGCTAGCATGGCGTAGGTGGCATAGCGCAGGTAATAGTCAAGGTCGCGGATGCAGGCTGCATAGCGACGGGTGGTGTACATGTTGCCACCGGGACGGGTGATGTCAGAGTAAAGCAGGGACTTAGCCACTGCTTCTTTGACAATTGAAGCAGCATTGGCACTGATCACACTAGCTGCCCGAACTCGCAGCTCACCAGTTTGGAAATAGCCCTTAAGCTTTTCCATGGAGCCGGAATCGAGATACTTACCCTGAACATCTGAGGAGTTAATTACAGCTGTAATTGCGTCTTGCATGATTTGATTTCCTTAATGTACGTAACCTTCAATAATTTGACCTGAAGTGATTGAAGCCGCAAACTTACTGCATAGCACCAATGACATAGTCAAAGTAGGAGCCAGCTTCGTCAGCGTCTTCACCAGACATCATCGAAGTGACAACATTTTTCATCGCCCGAATTCCCTCTGCCACAGCGGGAATTGGAGTGCCTAGAGAGTTGTACATTTCCCGCACGCCAACAATCCCAATTTCTTCAATTGGGGTGACATCACCAGAAACAATTCCGTAGGTGACTAGGCGCAGGTAGTAATCTAAGTCGCGCAGGCAAGTTGCTGTCATCTCTTCACCGTAGGCGTTGCCACCAGGGGAAACGATGTCAGGACGCTTTTGGAACATTTGATCGCCAGCTTGCTTAACAATGCGCTCGCGGCCATCGGTCATGGCTTGGGCAATCCGGAGGCGACGCTCACCACCGGTGACAAAGCTCTTGATCCGATCCAACTCACCAGGGCTGAGATAGCGGGCCTCAGCGTCCGCATTCACGATTGATTTCGTGACTACACTCATTGATGGATTCCTCCAGTAAAAAATAGAACCGGGTGTCTAACGAAGTTGATTGGGTAGCTGAGCTGATCTCCCTTGGCTCTTTAGCAAGGCTCCAGTGACGTTGAAGCAGTGAATCACCCTTGACTGTTCTGTCGTTGGAGCTACCTCTATAGCCATCAAACTCAGTGACCTTCCGCAAACATTTTCGGGCATTACGGCCAACTTAAGGCTTTGACTGTAATAGTTTTTAATAAATCCGCTTGGTTCTCGCGAGTTTTCGCAGCATTGGGTGAAATTTCATCGCCTGCTTTTGAACTTATGTAAATCCCTATCAGAAATCTCTGGGATGTCTTAAGGGCATCCCAGAGATAAGAGATTAATTAGGGAACTATCGCAACTAGGCCCACAGCAGCTTAAGAGCTACCGAATTGCCTGCCTGTAGAAGAGGGTGATAGGTCAGACCATGACTGTTTCACCAAATCCTCATCGGCTTTAATACTGCCCAGGTAGTTGCCAGCGGGCAAGGTGGGAAAGCGCTTATAGGGCACTACATCTTCACCAAAGTAGCGAGCATACTCAGGGCTATCAATCATGGCTTCAACGGCTGCGCGCAGGCCCTGATCAGCCAATACCTTGTTGTATTGACGAATCTCAGCTTGGGTTGCTGGGGCACGGCCAAGAATGTGCCGGAACAGAAACTCAATTACCTTGGTGTTTGGGTAAGGGGTGTAGAACCGCTCCCGATAAATATCACAGCTTGCCAAGGCCCGGACAAATTCCCGGACTGAGATTTCTCCATTGTTGAGCTTGCTGTCAAGGTCAGAACGCCGGAACTTAGACGGAACCACGCCGCTAAAGACATCCATAATCTGACAGTAAATGGCGTTGATCACCAGTTCTGCCTCACGGCTAGATGCCCCCTGCGTCATCCGGTAAACCCGAGCGGGTCGTCGCCGGGTGGTGCCGACTCCGACTTCAACCGATTGACCATTGCCATCGGCGGTGGAGCGACCTAATTCCACAAATAGTGGCTTGGTTGGATCAGGCTTCTTGGTCACTGCTGCTGTGTCGGCTATGGCCTTAGCCGTCAGCGGTAGCTTAGCCACATCGACCGAGGAGCGAACCGGTTCAAAGCTGGGAACAACTAAATCATCCCGCTGCTTGGTAAGTCGGTTATACAAGGTCTCAGTGTTGGGGAAGTTGGCGGCTGGCAGGGTCGGGAAGCGACGATAGGGAACCGTATCTTCGCCAAACAGCTGAGCATATTCCATGCTATTGACCATAGCCCCAATAAAGCCTTTGAGCCCTTGGGTAGCTAGGAGCTGATTGTATTTGCGAATTTCAGCTTGGTCCTGGGGAGCGCGGCCCAAGAAGTGTTTCGTCCCTAACTCAATCACCTTGGTGTTTGGATAGGGGGTATAGAACTCTTTGATGTAAAGCCTGGAGCTACCTAAGGCTTCAATAAACTCCTTGAGGTTGATATCACCATTGCTGAGCTGGGTCTCTAAGACCGTAAACTGATTCTGGATAATGTAAGGGTTAATATCCCGCTCAAATATTTGCCGGTAGGCGGCCAGAGTTACCGTCTGTACAGCTTGCTTGTCTTGGGTTCCGGTCAGCTTAAAGACCTTGGTTTGCTCCCGTTGCTTGCTAACGCCCTGGCGACCCCGGAAATCGATCGCTGGTTGACCCCGAACTTCCTGAACGGTTCCTAGATCAACAAACTTAGGCGGAGCCTCTTGCTTAGGCTCGGTGCCCTTTTCACCCAGGCTACCCAAGCGAACGGTCCGCAGGGCCTGACCCCCAGGGGTCAAATAGCGTTCGTAGGGAACCGTATCTTCGTTAAAGGTTTCGCTGTACTCTGGGGTGTCGATGATTGCGTCTACCAAGGCATAGAAGCCCTTTTTGGCAGCAATATCAAAGTAGCGGTTGATCTCTTGACGACCGTAGGTAGGTCGACCCAGTAAGCGTCGGTGAATATATTCGATCGCTTTGGTGACGTACAACGGTGTCCAGTAGAGGCTGCGGAAAAGATTAGACTTGGCCAGACGACGAATAAACTCCCGAACAGGGATTTCGCCGTTTTCTAGTCTGATTTCCTCGACCTTGAGACGCTGGCCTTCGTAGACGTCTCGCCCAAATACCTGAAAGTAGGCAGCTTTAATCACCGCTTGGGTGGAGCTTTCAGCATATTTAACGCTGGCATTCTGGTTGTATTTCTTGCCCCTAAAGCTGGGGGTTTGATCTAACTTAAAGACCTTTGGACCCAGAGAACCAGGGGCAGATCCCCGAGCCGCGGGGTTGCTGAGCTGATTGTCTACCGCCGGCCCTTGGTTAATTAAGATCCGCCGAGTGTCTTTACCAAAGGGAGCAGGACGAGAGCTGGGGTTACGTGTCTCTTTGGCAAAGATTGCCCCAAATTGAATCTCCAGGGGATCGTTGCCAGACCCGTAGGGGTGTTGATCGGGCAGGGGCTGGTCTTGGGCGGCAAACACAGTAATAAACTGCGGCACCTTGCGGAAAGGGGCACTGTACTTAAGCAGGTTCTGCTGCGCTCCCCAGTTGCGACATTCCTGGGCCTCTTGTCCTAGACCCCGGAGGTAGGGCACGGTTTCTTCGCCAAAGTAATCAGCGTACTCCTGGGAGTCAACCAGAGCATCTACCAGGGCTGGGAGACCACCATCAGAGACAATGGCAAAGTATTTCTGAACTTCCTCTCGGCTACCGGGTCCCCGGCCTAAAAAGTGACGAAAGGCAAGTTCTAAGGCGCGGCTGTTGATAAAAGGTTCATAAAACTGCTTGCGATAAAGGGGAGATTTCCCCAAACGACGCACAAACTCCTTCATGGAGATGTCGCCGTTCTTGACATTGATTTCTAGATAATTCTGCGAAAGGCTATAGGCGCGGCTAATATCCCGCTCAAAAATTTGCCGGTAGCCGGCTTTGATGACCTGATTTTTCTCAGAGGCGGACAGACCTGGCTTCATGACAAACTTCGGTCGTCGCTCGGCAGCGTTGAAGTAAATTTGCGGTAGCTGCAGACCTTGAAGATCTCCAGAAGGACGCTGGCGTAACTTGTCGGAGGGACCTGGAGCTTTAAACTCGTTAACTAAAATCTCAAAGTACTGGGCCACAATTGCCTGGGCATCGGCATCACCTCGGAAGTAGCCGACCGCTGCTCCGCGCATTTCCTGCAGGGCAACAATGGTGGCAGTCCCTGAGCAGGCATTCTCAATAATTTCTCGCAAGCCTCGGGTGTTGACGGCGATGATGTTGGGATCCCCAGCAACGATCGCATAGGTGGTATAGCGCAGAAACCAATCGAGATCCCGCAGGGACTTTTGCATCCGCTCCGGGCCATAACGCGAGATATTAATCGGCTTGAATCCCGACGGTGTTGCCCCAGTCATGCCGGTGGGGGCGGTGCTAAACAGCGATCGCAAACCCTCAAATAACCCCCCCCGGCTTTCGCTAAAGGAGGTTGTTCCCACGTTGGAGCCACCCCCTGCCACCCCTGCCATTGCTGGTTGGGCTTCTAACCTGGGTCTTGCCAAGTAAGACATGGGGGAGCCACCGACAAAAATCCGGTTGGCGGCTCGCGAGACAATGATCTCTGCATTCTTGGTTAGGGTGGCTGCAATCTCTAGTCGTTTTGTGCCGGACTTAAGAAACACAGCTAACTCATCAAGTTCGCCCCGTTGTAAGAAGCGGTCTTGCTGTTCAGCTTGGATGATAGTTGAGACCGGAACCGTTTGATAAAGCTGCGGACGCGCGACCGAGCTTCCTCCACTTGCCTTAACACTCATTGATTTCGAAGGCTCCCTTCAGATTACTGCGCAAAAACGGACCACCAAGCTCACAAGGTAACTCTGTAAATGTAAATATTTCTTAAGTAAAATAGCTGCTCAAGTTACCAGTTGTGAGAATTTTGGGTGGCTTGGTTTAATGTTTAGATTAAAACGTTTTGGGCCAGTTCCACTTGTTGCTTAACAAATGTCTAGCACTTTATGAGTCGTTTCTTTGAAAAGCTAAATCCCTGATTCTAGATTAGAGATTTAGTTGTCTTTATTTAATTTATTAGCCTTTAAGCGGGACGCATAGCATTAAGTAACCGTAACTTTTTTGTAAACTTTAATGAAGTTGGTTTTCCCCGCAAGCCGATAGCAGCGATAAACCCAGGAGAGGGCGTTGATTAGAGAAGCAAAGCTAGTCCAACTCTCCGGCTAGAACCGTGGCGATCGCCGCTCTAGCATTACTGCGAAACTCCGCAACATTCACCCGATTTAAGAACCAAACTGCTAGGACCATCCCGGCTGCTTCCAGGGCAAAAACCAAACTGTAGGCTAGGACCGGAGCAGCAAACAACTGCCGTCCCAGATCTAATAGCGCCCCCCCGGTGACCGTGGCGGTGGCCTGGGCCATTGCCTGGGCCAGCCCCCAGGCCCCAATAAACGTGCCGGCAGTTTCAGCGGCGGTCAGATCGAGCATTAAACTCACAGCGCCATTGGTTGTGACCCCAAACCCTAAGCCCAGAAGGACCATGGTTGTTTGCAGCAGCCCCTGGCTGCCCCAGAATCCAGCCATAATCACTAGACAAAAACATCCAGCTACAAGCAAGCATCCCCATTTAGTCGTTCGCTGCTTGCCCAGGCGGGGGACAATCATAAACCCCGTCACACTGATGCCAATCAGGGTTCCCATACCCCAAAAAGCATTCAGCTGGGTGCTCTGGGCCACCGTCATCCCAAAAACCTCCCCTGCGTAGGGTTCTAGGACCGGCTGTTGCAGAAATAAGCTGATCGTCATTACCAGCAGAAAAGTAAAAAATAATCCGGTCTGGCGACTGGCGGTGAGAACTTTTAAGGCGGTGCCCAGGGTGATTCGATCTTCGCGATCGATCAAGACAGAGCGGGAGCGGTAGCGAGAATATTTCTTTTCGACTCCCACCGTAGCTAGGAACGATAACCCCAAAACCATCGCTGGCACAATCAAGAACAGGCGGTTAATTGAGCTTTGAAGGGTCTCAGGGGTCAAGCCTTCCACCAGCTTGGCGCTCACCACTGCCCCGATCACAATCCCCACCATCAGCATTGACCAGACAATCCCCACCAGTTTTGAGCGATTATCTTCATCTGAGACATCCACTAACAGGGCAGCAAAGGGAGTAGAGCCACAACTAATAAAGATTCCATAGAGTCCAAACATCAAGGCCAGCAGCCCAGTCCAACCATAGGTTTGTACTGTCCATCCTTGGGCCTGAAGACTGTTTCCCAACTGCCAAACCACCTGAACCGCCAAGAAGGACGTGAGGGTAAACAGAATCGTGCCCAGCCAGATATAGCCACTGCGATGGTAGCCAAACAGCGTTTTGGCATCAGACATCTGGCCCAGCCAAACCCTGGCTGGAGAGACAAACTGATACATGGCCAGGACAGCCCCGGCGATCGTGGCGGGAACCGCCAATAAGCTTTGATCAATCAAGACCCGGTTCAAAACCCCCAGGGTCAAAATTGACATAATCCCCAGGCCCATCTGATACAGGCCCAGGCGAAACATCGTCAGCAGGTTAATCCGTTTTTCAGCCCCAGGGGGAAACGCGGAGGGCAGATTTTGTAGATCGCTGCTTGCCATAGTGGTTTAAGTAATTGCTGCTATTGAGTGCCAGAAAAATCGCGATCGCCCCCAAAGCCGTTCTGACTCAAAAGGCTGACCTTTGTACTCTAACTTGCCCTGACCCTGGGTATTCGCACAAAAGCCCTCAGCGCCTGACCAAATCTACAAGGCCAACTAATGCACAAGCAAGCAGGTAGTAGTAAATAATTAGGGCAATTCTATAACCCAGATCAAATCCAATGCCGGAATACTCCCAGCCCAGGCTTCTCAGAATAGCCATTAGCCCAAACAGCGGCACCATTGTAATAACCCAAGCAAACCAGAGAGGCAAAGGTCGCAACAGGTCATAGAGAGGCGGTTTAGTTGCCGGATCATCACTAAACGCCCAGGCTTGAATCTGTCCCCCGGCGGCGAGTAACAAAAGCAAGACAAATAGCAACCCCTTTCTCCAGTCAGGCTTTAAGAATCTTTTTAGCGCAACTCCGAGCGATTGTCTCATGTAAGGGATTGATTCCAAAACAGACTCAGATTTAAGCCGTTCAGAACTGCAGAGCAGAGATAGTTCGTTCAGACGATATATGTGCCAGAAGTCTATGGATTGTCAGAGGACGAAGCTACTGATATGTTGCTGCGACGGGTGAAATTGGTCGGTGACTTTAGGATCTACCTGCCTAGCACTATTCCCTGGCTGTTGCGTCGGTCTCAAGCTGCAACGAAGTTAAGCGTTGTGCTTCGGGCTGCGGATGGTTATGTATTAAGTGTTAGCCTGAGTTACCCCTAGCAGCATTTTAATCGGGTCCCATGTCAGACGATTCTCAAATTTCGGCGGCAGTTCAGAAACTCTACGACACCTATCCTTTCCCCCCCGATCCGCTGTTGGATGCCCCGCCCCCTGGGTACAATTGGCGCTGGAATTGGGTGGCTGCCTACAGCTTTTGCACGGGCCTAAAACCAACTAGGCAAAAGGTGCGGATTTTAGATGCCGGTTGCGGCACCGGGGTGGGTACCGAGTATCTGGCCCATTTGAATCCTGAGGCCGAAGTTGTAGCGATTGATCTGAGTTCTGGGGCTTTAGCCGTGGCCCAGGAACGCTGCCAGCGATCGGGGGCGGGTCGGGTTGAGTTTCACAACCTGAGTCTTTATGACGTAGCGCAGGTGCCGGGGGAATTTGATCTAATTAACTGTGTCGGGGTGCTTCACCATCTGCCGGACCCCATTCGAGGTCTGAATTCCCTGGCCCCAAAACTGGCCCCCGGTGGAATAATGCATATCTTTGTCTATGGGGAGCTAGGGCGCTGGGAAATCAAACTAATGCAACAGGCGATCGCCCTGCTCCAAGGCCCCCAGCGGGGGGACTATCAAGATGGGGTAAAAGTCGGTCGGCAACTGTTTGCCAGCCTGCCTGAGAACAATCGGTTGGTCAAGCGAGAGCAGCAGCGCTGGTCTTTAGAAAATCAGCGGGATGAGTGTTTTGCGGATATGTATGTTCATCCGCAAGAAATTGACTACACTATTGAGTCTTTATTTGAGCTCATTGATGCTGCTGAGCTAGACTTCATCGGATTTTCAAATCCTGTCACCTGGGATCTGGAGCGATTGATTGGTAGCGATTCTGAACTAATCAAACGGGCTGAAGGACTCAGCGATCGGCAGCGCTATCGCTTGGTGGAACTGCTGGACCCAGAAGCAATTACCCACTACGAATTTTTCTTGGGTCGTCCCCCTTTACCGAGAGAGGATTGGTCTGCTGAGGCCCAACTGCTGGCGGCGTTGCCAGAGCTACACCCCTGTATTGAGGGTTGGCCGAGTAACTGTTTATTTAACGGTGACTATCAAATTGTCAGGCTCTCAGAGGCAGAATATAATTTCCTCCAGGCCTGTGAGGCCAATGCCACTTCTGAAGCTGTGAGTGTGGGGGAGATTCTAGCCAAGCTGCCCTTAGATCTAGAGGCAGTGCGATCGCTTCTGAGCCAGCAATTAATTCTGCTTTCCCCCGGTCCTGGCAGCCTTTGATGATTTTTGACTGAACATTAAGTATTGTTGCCTGAGCGTGATATGATCGTTCCTGGTCTGTAGCCAAGCTAGCAAGCCAAGATTTTGTGACTTCGTCAGAACCTGCGATCGAAGCTGTTTCCAACCCTGAGATTGATCCATCAGATCCCACCCCCTTGGAATCTGATCGTTCGATGGGAGAGTTTTACCAACTTAAGGCAGAGTTGCTAAGTTCAACCCTGATTCTAACAGGGTTGATTTTTGGGCCTGTCTGGTACTTTTATTCCCTGAGCATTGCCTTAAATTATTTGCTTGGGGCGTGCGTAGGTGTGGTTTACTTGAGATTGTTGGCGAGAAATGTTGAGCAGCTTGGAAGCCAAAATCAAAAAATTGGCAAGTCTCAGCTAGCGGTCTTCGTTGGGTTGATTATCTTTGCAATTCAGTGGAACCAGTTAGAGGTTTTGCCGGTCTTTCTCGGCTTTCTTACCTATAAAGCTGCGATCATTATCTATATGCTTCGGACTATAGTCATTCCTCAGTAAATGAAGATGACCCGGATTTTCGCCTTAATCGACCGAAAATCTAAAGCAGTGACGTGACATTCCAGTGAGGTTGGGCCGATTATGCACCACAGCAGCCTACTGCTAGACTTACTTCAACCGTTTGACACTTCTCTTGCCAGCTTAGAGGTGGGGCATCACCTTTATTGGCAGCTAGGCAACCTCAAGATTCATGGTCAGGTCTTTATTACCTCTTGGATTGTCATTGGCCTGCTGCTGATTGCCTCCATTGCTGCAACCCGAAATATCCAGCGAATTCCCACTGGCATCCAAAATTTGATGGAATATGCCTTGGAGTTTGTCCGAGATATCGCTAAAAATCAAATTGGTGAGAAAGAATATCGGCCTTGGGTGCCCTTCGTTGGCACCCTCTTTTTGTTTATCTTTATTGCCAACTGGTCTGGTGCCCTGGTTCCCTGGGGATTTATTAAGCTGCCAGAGGGGGAGTTGGCAGCACCGACAAACGACATCAATACAACTGTTGCTTTGTCACTGTTGGTCTCCCTAGCCTACTTCTATGCCGGGTTTAAAAAGCGGGGTCTGGGTTACTTTGCCAAGTACATTGAGCCCACTCCCATCCTGCTGCCCATTGCCATTCTGGAAGATTTTACCAAGCCCCTCTCCCTAAGCTTCCGTCTATTTGGTAACATTCTGGCGGATGAACTGGTGGTTGCAGTCTTAGTGCTGTTGGTTCCCTTGTTCGTCCCGTTGCCGGTTATGCTCCTGGGCTTATTTACCAGTGCGATTCAAGCTCTGGTGTTTGCCACCCTGGCCGCAGCTTACATTGCCGAGGCAATGGAGGGCCACGGGGGTGAAGCGCATGAGGCCCACTCTTAAACCTGCCAGCCCTCAGTTGCTGGCTTGACCCGGCTGATTAAAGCAAGGGTGTTTAGCAAGCAGGATTAAGCCCAAGGGTGGTCATTAGCAATGTCTAATGCCTGTGTCAAATTAGTTTTGTTCTTAAATCTAAAGGAAAATCAACATGGATCCATTAGTTGCCGCCGCTTCTGTTCTTGCTGCTGCTCTGGCAGTTGGCTTAGCAGCGATCGGCCCTGGTATTGGTCAAGGAAATGCCTCCGGGGAAGCTGTAGCAGGAATTGCCCGCCAGCCAGAAGCTGAAGGTAAGATTCGCGGTACCCTGCTGTTAACCTTGGCGTTTATGGAATCTCTGACCATCTATGGTCTAGTGATTTCTCTGGTGCTTTTATTTGCCAATCCTTTTTCTTAAGCCTACCGGTTGCGTAGAGACGAAGCTCCGTCTCTGCGCATTTGGTTTGGAACTTTAAATCTTAGGTTGGAATTGGTTTTCTAAGGCTGTCTGCGATTGTCCACCCCTGCGATTAATGCTCAAGAAGGGAACAGATGTTTGATTTTGATGCCACTTTGCCAGTGATGGCCATTCAGTTCTTGCTATTTACTGCAATTATGAATGTGGTTTTCTATAAACCCCTGACAAAAGCAATTGATGAGCGGAATCAGTACATCCGTTCAAGTAGAGCCGAGGCCCAAGAGCGGATTTCAAAAGCAAAACACCTGGCTGAGCAGTACGAGCAGGAACTTGCTCAGACCCGGCGTCAGTCACAGCAAGTGATTGAGTCTGCCCAAGCCGATGCTAAGGAGATGGCCGCCCAGCAAATTGCCGCTGCCCAGCAGGAAGTTCAAGCCCAGTTGCAGCAAACGCAGCAGGAGCTAGAACAGCAAAAGCAGCAAGCCTTGAGTTCCTTAGAAGGACAGGTTGAAGCCTTGAGCCACCAGATGCTAGAGAAGCTCTTGGGAGCTGCAAGTGGCTAATTGACAACCTTTCGGGAACGCAGGGTAACAAGCAATAGGCAGCACAATTTTGACTAACACCGTTATAGATGAGAATCATGGGGACTTTTTTTTGGCTGGCAACTGAAGCGGTAGCTGAACTTCCAGAATCAGCTCACTCCGGTGGCTTTGGGTTAAACTTTAATATTTTAGAGACCAATTTAATCAACCTGGCCATTGTAATTGGGGTGTTGATTTATTTTGGTCGTAGCTTCTTAGGAAAAATTTTGGCTGAGCGTCGAGCCACGATCGAAACTGAAATTAAAGAAGCAGAAGCTCGCAAGCGTCAAGCAGCCGAAGAGCTAGCTGATGAGCAGCAAAACCTATCCCAAGCGCAAACCCAAGCAGAGCAGATCCGCGCGGATGCCCAAACAAATGCTAAAGCTGCCAAAGAAGCTATTTTAGCCCAGGCAAAACAAGATATTGAGCGGATTAAAGCTTCTGCCTCCCAAGATACAACCTCTAGCCAAGAGCGAGCAGTGGCCCAGTTGCGTCAGCAGGTGGCGATGATGGCCCTAAAAAAAGCCGAGTCAGAGGTAACTGCTCAGTTAGAAAATAATCCCGAGACCCAACGCCAATTAGTTGATCACAGTATTGCCTCCCTAGGGGGTCGCTCATGAGCCAAAATCTTATCAATGCTGAAATTGTTGAGCCCTATGCTGAAGCTTTAATGTCGGTGGCTCAATCTGAAAACCTCACTGATCAGGTTGGGGAAAATGTAAATTTCCTCCTGGACGTGTTGCACTCTTCAGAAGAACTGCAGCAGTTTATCGCTAATCCTTTGATTAAAGCCGAAGATAAAAAAGCGGTGTTGAGGCAAATTGCTCAAGAGCAAGTTCATGCCTACACCTTGAACTTTTTAATGCTGCTGGTGGATCGGCGGCGAATTTTTCTTTTAGAAGCCATTTGTAAGCAGTACCAAGCCCTGCTGCGCAAGCTCAACAAAACCGTTCTGGCTGAAGTAATCTCGACCATTGACCTGACTGAAGCCCAGCAGGAGACTGTATCAGAACAAGTCAAAGCAATGACTGGCGCTCAGCAGGTTGAACTAGAGACCAGTCTCGATCAAGACTTAATTGGGGGCGTGATTATCAAAGTTGGCTCTCAAGTGTTAGACGCCAGTATTCGCGGCCAGCTTCGTCGGCTCAGTAACTCTTTGATGAGTGCAGCCGGATAGTTTTTTACCGTTATTTCATTCCTTGGAAACCTACTCAAAGTAACTCCCATGGTAAGCATCAGACCTGACGAAATTAGCAGCATTATCAAGCAGCAGATCCAAGAATACGATCAGGACGTTAAAGTCGCCAATGTTGGCACTGTTCTGCAAGTGGGTGATGGGATTGCCCGGGTCTATGGCCTGGAAAAGGCCATGGCCGGCGAACTGCTGGAATTTGAAGATGGCACGGTGGGAATTGCCCTAAATTTGGAAGAAGATAATGTTGGGGCTGTGTTGATGGGCGATGGCCGGGAGCTGCAGGAAGGAAGTTCTGTGACCTCAACCGGTAAAATTGCCCAGATTCCGGTGGGAGACGAGACGGTTGGTCGGGTGCTTGATGCCCTGGCCCGTCCGATTGATGGCAAAGGGGACATTCAAAGCTCTGAGAACCGCTTGATTGAATCTCCAGCCCCTGGAATTATTGCCCGTAAATCAGTTTATGAACCGCTGCAAACCGGGATTACGGCGATTGATTCGATGGTTCCGATTGGTCGGGGCCAGCGGGAACTGATTATTGGCGATCGCCAAACCGGTAAAACTGCTGTTGCTGTCGATACCATCCTCAACCAAAAAGGGGAGGATGTGATTTGTGTCTACGTTGCCATTGGTCAAAAAGCCTCCACGGTCGCTCAGGTAGTCGACGTTTTCCGGGAGCAGGGAGCCCTAGACTACACAATTGTGGTTGCCGCCAACGCTAATGCCCCGGCAACCTTGCAGTGGCTAGCTCCGTTTACTGGCGCTAGCTTGGCCGAATACTTTATGTACAGAGGACGCCATACCCTGGTGGTCTACGACGATCTCTCCCGCCATGCCCAAGCCTACCGGCAGATGGCTCTGCTGCTACGTCGTCCCCCTGGCCGGGAAGCCTATCCTGGGGATGTTTTCTACCTGCACTCTCGGTTGCTGGAGCGGGCAGCAAAACTGAGTCCGGAGCTAGGGGAAGGGAGTATGACCGCCCTGCCGATTATTGAAACCCAGGCCGGGGACGTGTCTGCCTATATCCCCACCAATGTAATCTCAATTACCGATGGTCAGATTTTCCTCTCTTCTGATTTGTTTAACGCTGGCTTAAGACCGGCAATTAACGCTGGGATTTCTGTGTCTCGGGTGGGGTCTGCGGCTCAAATCAAGGCCATGAAGCAGGTAGCCGGGAAACTCAAGTTAGAGCTAGCACAGTTTGCGGAACTCGAAGCCTTTTCTCAGTTTGCCTCTGACTTAGATAAAGCCACCCAAAATCAACTGGCTCGAGGTCAGCGACTGCGGGAACTTTTAAAGCAGCCCCAGTACTCTCCCCTGCCGGTGACTGAGCAGGTGGCGATTATTTATGCTGGGACTAACGGCTATCTTGATGATGTCCCGATCGAGAAAATCACAAAGTTCACCCAGGGTCTGCGGGAATTTTTGCGCAACAGCAAGCCGCAGTTTGGGGAGATGATCCGCTCAGAAAAGAAACTGGGTGATGAAGCCGAAGCGATGCTCAAAGAGGCGATCAACGAGTACAAGAAAAACTTCATGGCCTCTGCCTAAAAAGCGTAATTGCCCCCCTGCTGACAAATAGAGAGAAACGATGGCAAACCTTAAAGCGATTCGCGATCGGATTCAGTCGGTCAAAAATACCAAAAAAATCACTGAGGCTATGCGCTTAGTGGCTGCGGCCAAGGTGCGGCGGGCTCAAGAGCAAGTTACAGCTACCCGTCCCTTTGCTGACCGCTTGGCCCAGGTTCTGTACGGTCTGCAAGCCCGGCTGCGGTTTGAAGAAGCTAATCTGCCCCTGTTGAAGAACCGGGATATTCAAAAAGTTGGCCTGTTGGTCGTCACTGGCGATCGCGGCCTGTGTGGTGCTTACAACAACAACGTGATTCGCCGTGCCGAAGACCGAGCTAAAGAGCTGACTCAAGAAGGCCTGGAGTACACCTACGTTTTAGTCGGGCGCAAGGCAATTCAGTACTTTCAGCGGCGGGAACAGCCGATTGATAAAACCTATGCCAACTTAGAGCAGATTCCCACGGCGGACGAGGCTTCTGATATTGCCGATGAGCTGCTATCTTTGTTTCTCTCAGAAACAGTGGATCGGGTGGAGTTAATTTATACCCGCTTTGTCTCTTTGGTGAGTTCCCGGCCAGTGATTCAGACCCTGCTCCCTCTAGATCCCCAAGGGTTAGAGGTGGCAGATGATGAGTTCTTCCGGCTGACCACCCGAGGCGGACAATTTCAAGTTGAGCGCCAAAAGGCAGAAGCCCCGACTCAAAGCCTTCCCCAAGACATGATTTTTGAGCAGGATCCAGTGCAAATTTTGAATGCCCTCCTGCCCCTGTATCTCAATAACCAGTTGCTGCGAGCTTTGCAGGAATCTGCTGCCAGTGAGCTGGCAGCGCGGATGACGGCGATGAACAACGCCAGTGACAATGCCTCAGACCTGATTAGTAGCTTGACGCTCTCCTATAACAAAGCCCGTCAGGCTTCGATTACCCAGGAAATTTTAGAGGTAGTTGGGGGAGCCGAAGCCCTGGGCTAAAAGATCTTAACTCTGCCCACAGCGTCTGCAACCCAGGCGCTGTTTTTTTGCAGTAATTTAAGATCTTGCTGGGCTATAGTTGAGGTCATCTGTTCTATTAAGTTTTAAGTCAGCACCTGCCCTATGAAAGTGCTAGTAACTGGCGTTGCCGGATTTATTGGCTATCACCTGGCCCAACGCTTACTGGCCCAAGGGCAGCAAGTTTGGGGAATTGATAACCTCAACCCTTACTACGATGTCAATCTCAAGCAAGCCCGGTTAGATCAATTAAAGCCTCAGCCAGAATTTAACTTTCAGCTTCTGGACCTTGCCGATCGCCCTGGGATGACTCGCTTATTTGAGGAGCAGCAGTTTGAGTGCGTGGTTAACATGGCTGCCCAGGCCGGGGTACGCTACTCTCTCCAGAACCCCTTTGCCTACGTTGATAGCAACTTGACCGGATTTGTAAATTTGCTAGAAGGATGCCGACATCATCAGGTTCCCCACCTGGTTTTTGCCTCTTCCAGCTCTGTCTATGGTGCCAACGTCAAGGTTCCCTTCTCCGTGGCAGATAATGTTGATCATCCTGTTTCTCTCTACGCCGCCAGTAAAAAGGCCAATGAGCTAATGGCCCATGCCTATAGCCATCTTTATCAACTGCCAACAACCGGCTTACGCTTTTTTACTGTCTATGGCCCCTGGGGCCGTCCGGACATGGCCTATTTTAAGTTTGTCAAGGCAATTGAAGCCGGACAGCCGATTGATGTTTATAACTACGGCAAAATGCAGCGGGACTTTACCTACATTGACGATGTGGTTGAAGGGGTGGTGCGGGTTATGGATCAGCCCCCCCAGGGTCAAAGCGCTGCCGCTCAGGGCTTAAATACAAATGCCCCCTACAAGCTTTACAACATTGGCAACCACAGTCCGGTAGCCTTAGAGAAGTTTATTGCTGTGATCGAGCAGGTTCTGGGCAAAACCGCCCAAAGGAATCTCCTGCCGATGCAACCGGGGGATGTTCCGGCAACCTACGCCGACGTGGAAGATTTAGTTCGAGATGTCGGGTTCAAGCCAGATACGCCGATCGAAGTTGGGATTGAGCGGTTTGTGCAGTGGTATCGAGATTATTATTCAACCTAGCTGTACTTTAGAAATGCCATCCCCTTAAAGATCAGCTGGGGGTCTGCAATTACAGGGGGAGATTCTTGGACGCTTGCGATTGCTCCTGAAGCTTGCAGATAGTTATAAAGACGCCCGCAATCGCCGCCAGTGATCACAACCGGGCTTTGCGGAAACCGCTGCCGCCAGGACTGGATAAATTCCTGAATCCCCGCCAGCAGCGTGTAGACAATTCCAGCTTGAATTGCCTCAGAGGTATTCCTGGCCCAATGGCAGGGTAATTGCCTCGGAAAGTCCACCTGGGGCAGATCGGCGGTAGATGCTCCCAGGGATTGCCCCTGTAAGCCCAATCCAGCTAAGATGGCTCCTCCCGTGAAGCAGCGGTTTTGGTCGGCGCCACTGAAGGTCAGGGCCGTACCTGCATCTATCACTAGAACCGGCCAGCCATAACATTCACTAGCCCCCCACAGGGCCACTGCCCGATCGACTCCCAAGGTGGGATAGGTGGCTTGCAGGGGGATCTGCTCCAAGGTAAGAGTTTTCACCTGGGGATAGGGTTTGAAATAGGCAGTTTGGGCCGGGACAACGGAGGTAATCAACAGCGGTAGCCAGGTGCCAACTTTGAATGGCTGTTTCCGGTATTTTGAGAGGAAGGTCGGTAGATCAATAGCCCTTACCAGCTGATCTAAGCTTTGAGCTTGACTTGCCTCAAGATGTGCAGTCTCCCAAGTTTCCTGCACCAGGTCCCCGCTCATCCAGGCCCAGTGCAGCCGGGAGTTACCAATACTTAGGGCCAGCCAGGTGTCCACTTAAAAAGAAATAATTAAATATCCATCTTGAAATTTAGCACCCGTTACTTGCTTGCCCTTTAATTCCGGGGGCAAAAAGAGGTTACGCCGCTGGTCACCCGCTTCAACAGTCACCTCAGGGCCGTATTGGGTAAGCTTGACCTGCTTTTTATCAAATCCGGGTAAAAACAGACTCACCTGACGCTGAGCGGTGTCAACTGTAATCGGTCTGGGTGCTTGGCCAACCTGAGTAAAGTCTGGCAAGGCATCGATCAGCGGTTGCCACTCTCCTGGAGAGACCGAAGGCACCACTTGGGTCGAAAGCGGCGTGAACTCGGCAGTAGCCTCAGGGGTGGTGGTTTGGTTGAGTAGCACGCCCCCAACCGTCAGGCCAACCTGTTGGGCACTGCCCCAGAGATATTTAGCAGCGGCGATCGCCAGCGGATCTGGCGTGGTGACCAGATAGGCAGCCACCCGGTTGGGGTCTGCTAGGGCTGCTTTGCCCTGATCCAAAATATTGTTTACCTCTCCCACGGGTTGGGCAAAGTTGTCCCCAGACCAATTCACATTCAAAACCGCGCTGGTAATCGGTTGAATAAAGGGGGAAAGGGTTTTGCCTAGATCCGAATCGGCAAACACCTTGCGAAAGCGGCGAGTATACCAACTTAGAATTTCTGGCATTCCCAGCATTCGCAGGGTTGTCTCATCGCCAGCGCTGTCGTAGACAATCACATCGTATTCGCCACTGTGCTCATATTCGCGAATCGCATTCAGTCCCAGGGCACTATCCATTCCTGGTAGGACCCCTAACTCTTGCCCAAAAACCTCCTTAAAAAAAGGAGTTCTTACATACTGAGCTTCTAACTTTTTAACTTCCTCCCAACTGCGCTCTAGGAGGACGGCGGCTTGAAACTGCACTGCTTTCAGGTTGGGGGCAATCGCTTGGGGATCGGCACTCAAAGGCTGATCCAGCAATAAGCTCAAGGCCGGTCCTGAGGACTGTCCGGCAAGTAAGACCCGTTTCCCTTGCTGGGCAAACTGCTTGGCCGCGGCGATCGCCATCGTGGTTTTGCCAGTTCCACCCTTGCCCAAAAATGTCAAAATCAAAGCCATTAAACCGTTCCTATACCCGTATACAATTCATTGATCCGGCTTGGAGTTGAAATCCAATTCAAGTAGCCTTCTAATCCTAGCGGTCTCCTGATCGTCCTGTCTTTAGATCCTTGTGGAGAGCCTAAGTGGCTATTGTCCTGGGGATTCCCTAAGAATTCCATCCAGCTAGAGTCAGAGATTGCACTAGAAGAAATCCCGATAAAGGGCTGATTGAAATGTGTCTCAGGCTATGGTGGATAAAGCTTAAGAGGAATATAAATGCTGGCCAAGAGAATTCTGCCCTGCTTGGATGTCAAAGCCGGCCGGGTTGTCAAAGGGGTCAACTTTGTCAATCTCCGAGATGCTGGAGATCCGGTGGCCCTAGCCCAGGTTTATAACCAGGCCGGGGCTGACGAGCTGGTGTTTTTGGATATCACCGCCACCCATGAAGACCGCGGTATCATCTTTGATGTCGTGCATCGCACTGCTGAGCAGGTATTTATTCCCCTGACGGTGGGGGGCGGGATTCAAACCTTAGAAACAATCAAAAAATTGTTAAGGGCTGGGGCCGATAAAATCAGTATTAACTCCGCTGCCGTCCGCCAGCCAGGGCTAATCAATCAGGCCAGCGATCGCTTTGGGACCCAATGTATTGTGGTGGCGATCGATGCCCGCCGCCGTCCAGACACCGCTGATCCAGGGTGGGATGTGTATGTACGGGGCGGACGGGAAAAGACCCCTTTAGATGCGATCTCCTGGGCTCAGGAAGTCGAACAGCGAGGCGCCGGGGAGCTACTGATCACCAGTATGGATGCCGATGGTACCCAAGCCGGTTACGACTTAGAATTAACCCGCACCATTGCTGAAGCCGTTCAGATTCCAGTCATTGCCTCTGGAGGGGCCGGAAATTGTGACCATATCCGGGCAGCGTTTACGGAGGGTCACGCAGAAGCTGCGTTACTGGCTTCCCTACTCCACTATGGTCAATTGACAATTGCTCAAATCAAGGAAGATCTTGCGGCTCACCAGATTCCGGTTCGCCGCACCTAGCCCTATCGATTGGAAATAAAAACAGGTGTTACATCTGCTGGTTAGCAGATCATTCCTGCTTGTTTCCTTTACAATACGTAAAGTTATGATTATATTTCTAATCGTCGTTATTGGTCTGGTCATCTGGTCTCTGCATCTGATGCAGCAGGCTATGGCGTACCGCGAATTTTCCTTGATGCTAGCGGGGACGCTAGTGGCCATTTCTGCTGCTGGGGTGATGGTGGTGTACTTTTTAATGGGCAGTTACATGGGTTATATGACCCAAGGGGCTTACCCACCTGCTTTGACTGAAGTTCCTGCCAATGCTCTGGTAGAATCCACTGCTACCGCTGCCAACCAAGCTGAGCAAATTTTCTTAAAGCCATTTAAGCCTGACTCTGCCCTAGATATCTAAGCTTTGCGTGACCACTGATTCAACCCCTTCAGAGCAAGTTCGGACTCTCTTCAATCGAATTGCCCCGGTTTACGACGAACTCAATAATGGGCTTAGTTTGGGCCTCCACCGGGTTTGGAAGCAAATGGCCTTGAAATGGAGCCAGCCTTTTCCGGGGGCAACCTGCCTAGACCTTTGTTGTGGTAGCGGTGATCTTGCTCAAATGCTAGCCCAGCAAGCAGGCCCAACGGGCCAGGTCTATGGGGTGGATTTTTCTTCAGAACAGTTGACTGTTGCCCGCCAGCGAGCTGAAAAGCAAGCTTTAACCGCCCGGATTCACTGGCTAGAGGCAGATGTGCTGCACTTGCCCTTTGCTGATCAGCATATTGATGTGGTGACAATGGGCTATGGGCTACGAAATATTAGCGATATTCCGGCCTGCTTGGCAGAGATACAACGGGTGCTAAAGCCAGGTTGTCATGCGGCAATTTTAGATTTCCATCAACCGAATCATCCTGGTTTACGCCTCTTTCAGAATTGGTACTTAGAACACATCGTTGTGCGGACTGCGGCCAAGTTTAATCTGACCCAAGAATATGCTTACCTAGGTCCCAGTCTTGATCGATTTCCTCAAGGTCCTGAGCAAGTCAACCTGGCCTACAAAGCTGGATTTAGCAAAGCAGTCCACTACCCGATTGCTGGGGGCATGATGGGAGTCTTGGTGACAACTAAAGCCGCAAATTAAATTCAAAGACTAGAATTAAGCCCCATCGCCAGAAGCAAAAACAGTAATCTAAACTTAGGGGGGTGACAGGGGTGCCTATTGAGAATATTTTGGAATAAAGAATCGGAGTCAACTATGGGTAAGTCCAAGAAGAAGTCCAAGCAACACAAATCTAGGTTTGACCTGGAAGGACGATTTTTGAGGTATTTGGTCAAAGAAGACTTCAAAATCAAGGGACTTCAGTTGGCTACGGCAGAGGGGGAGTACACTATCAAGCTCTCTAAGCAAGCGCGGGCTTCAATTGCAGGGGTGTTGACCCCAGGGGACTGGATTCAAGTTTCTGGCGAAGAAAAGTACTTAAAAAGTGGGAGTACAAAACTAGAGGCTGCTCAAATCACAACCGCCGCCCCCAAACGTTCTGAAACTTTCCCCCAGCCGGAGGTGAAGGCTGGGAAATCTAAATCTGCCCCTAAAGTTTTGGTCTGCCAAAAGTCTCCCTGTCGTAGGCGCGGGGCCGGTGGTGTTTGTCAGATGCTGGAGACAACCCTGGGCGATCGCGGCCTCGGGGAGCAAGTTGCCGTTAAGCAGACCGGATGTATGAATCGCTGCAAAGCAGGCCCAAATGTTGTCTTTATGCCTGGTAAAACCCGCTATAGCGGCGTTTCGCCCGATCAGATTCCTGATTTAGTTGAGAAGCACCTGATCAATGACTCGAATTTAACGCCAGAATTAGCGAAACCATCGGCAGAGGCCGCTCAGTCGCAGTAGATTGTAGGATAAACAATAATCTGTATTTATATTCTCTCGATACAGACAGATGGGCTGATTCAATAATAGAATTCTTTCACCGCTAGATTGACCAGATCCGGCGGTTAAGTTAAGTTGCCACCAGCACAATATTTCCTGGAGTCCAGATGACTAGTACCCCGCCTGAGCCTCAATCTCCCCGCAGACGTTCTTTGGGCTTTACTGAAGCTGTGGGGGTATTTGTTGCCTTTGCTGCGATTGGTTCAATCCTTTTTTGGTCCTTGAGCCGGGAGAGAAACCTGATATCTGAGGGGGGTAAGTTGTTTCCACTGCCAGAATCCTCTGCTTTACCCACGGCGATGATTCCTGGCCTAGAGCCAGAGACTAGCCCTACAGCAGCGGTTTCCCCAGATCCGACGCTTCCAGAGACTAGAACCACTGCTGAGCCTAGAGCAGTTGCCCCAGTGGCCCCAGAGCAACGAGAGCGGGTAGAATTTTCCGATGTTTCCTCTGACTACTGGGCCTATCCCTTCATCATGGCCTTAGCCCAGCGGGGAATTATCACTGGCTTTGGCGATCGCACTTTTCGGCCCCAAGCCCCGGTGACGCGAGCAGAATTTGCCGCAATGACCCAGAGAGCCTTTGATCGCTCTGGGCAGGGGGGAAGTGTTAGCTACAATGACATCCCTTCGGGTTTCTGGGCTACATCGGCAATTCAATCGGCCACGAAAACTGGATTCTTAAAAGGTTATCCTGGCGATGTCTTTCAACCAAAGCAACAAATTCCCCGCGTGCAAGTGCTTGTGGCATTGGCCAGTGGTCTGGGGCTAAAGGCTGCCTCAGACCCCAGTCAGGTCCTCGGAAGATTCCAGGATGCCCAGCAAATTCCTAACTGGGCCACTAAGCAGGTATCAGCGGCTACCAACGCCGGACTGGTTGTCAATCACCCAAATCAGAATCAGTTAAATCCTGGTCGGGATGCAACTCGAGCTGAAACGGCGGCGTTTATCTATCAAGCCCTGGCTGAGGCTGGAAAGGTTGAAAAGGTTCAGTCCCAATATATTGTTCGACCTTAGCCAATTCCCAGTAATTCCACATCAAACACCAGGGTGGCATTGGGGGGAATTACACCTCCGGCTCCCTTGGCCCCATAGCCTAGGTCTGGGGGAATGATTAATTCTCGTTGTCCCCCGGCTCTCATGGTGGCGACCCCCTCATCCCAGCCTTTAATCACCTGGCCGACGCCAATCCGAAACTTAAAGGGTTGGTTGCGATCGCGGGAGCTGTCGAATTTGGTGCCATCCTCTAGGGTGCCGGTGTAGTGAACCGTTACCATCTGGCCTTGTTTGGGGCTCAGCCCAGTTCCGGCTGAGATCTCCCGGTACTTAAGGCCAGAATCAGTGGTTGTATAGTCAGAATCGGCAGCTTGCACAGGGCTTGGCTCCTCAAGGGTGGACTCAGCAACAATTGTCATGGGCTCAGATTGATTATTAAGCGTGGCAGCAGTAACTGAAGTGTCAGTGGCCAACTGGCTGACCACCAAAATCAAAGCACAGATCCCCACCACCGCTAGACTGATTAAAATACTCCGCATAGTTCCTCCACAAACTTAAATTGGCCCTTAACGCCAAAGCTTATTTTCTAAATCTCGCACCTGCCGCTCCAGGCGATCAATTCTACCTCGCAGCTCATCGACTTCTGCTTGCCGGGAAACCCCCAAGTCCTGGATCACATTTAAGAGTTGCCGGTGCATCTGAGCCTCCCAAACCCCCGGCTCAGTCCGCAGTTGTCCCATAAAGTCATCAACAAAAGCTTTGGCCTGATCGGGATTCAAGCGACCTTCCCGGACCCATTCGTCGCTAACTTCCCGCAGCTTCTCTGCCACTAAAGAAGTTGTGCCAACACCAATTGTCAGAAGTTGCTTGAGGAAGTTATTGCTGTCCATCGTGCCCTTGACCCTGCTTATGAAATCAACTCAAATGAATTTTTGCCGACGGTCTCTCTAGTGCTTGGCTATGTTCAAGCTACCAGATCCTGGCACTACTATTGTGGCAAACAATTGGCACTTGCTAGGGAGGCAAAACCGGACCAAATAGGGCGGCAATTCCGGCAGAAGTTTTGCTCAAAACAGGCTAAGGTGAGGAGTAGCCTCCTGGGACCAGGCTATATCAAGTATGGTGATTGAGTGGTTAAAAATTAAAGTCCTGCCGGAGTTGCGAGAGCAATATATCCAAAAAGATGCTGAGATTTGGACAGCTGCCCTAGTCAATACCCCTGGGTTTTTAAGCAAAGAAGTCTGGATTGATCCGACGCAGCTATCAGAGGTGGTGATTGTGATTCGCTGGGCCACGCGGGAGCAATGGAAGGCCTTTCCTCCTGATCGCTTGGCATTGCTGGAGGAACAGTTTGCTCAAGTAATGCCAGCCGGGCACAAGATTGTGGAAACGGGGGAATATCAGATCCGCAAGTTTGCTCCATTGTTAGGAGACTCGTGACGGCGATGCCCTATTGTCCCCACTGCCATCAAGCCGTCGATACTCAAGCAATTAGTTGCCCCCACTGCCGCTGTCAACTTAAAGCCCACGGCCACCCTGGCATTCCCCTCTACCGAGCGGGGGAAGCTGAATTTTTGTGCCCGACTTGCCGCTATCAGGCCGATGACACCTGCAATTTTCCTCAACGTCCCTATGCCAAGGAATGTACGATGTACCGCTCGGACCAAGGGCCAGCAACCTCTCAGTCTAAGGTTTATAAGCCCCGAAGGCCCTGGACTCAAACCTTTGGCTGGCTGGTTTTGATTGCCCTGGTGGCGATCGCAATTTTGCTCGCCCTATAATTCTTGCAGTTGCAGCGCCTCAGGCAGTTACGACTGAGTCTGAATCGGCACCATTGTTTCAGTTAGAAAAAAAGGATTGCCAAAGGGGAGTCCTTCCTGATCAAAAACCGCCAAGTTGAACCAGAAGGTTGTTCCCACCCCGACTTCACTGATCAGATGGGCACGGGTGTGATGCTTCTCAAGAATGTTACGGACAATCGATAGCCCCAAGCCAGTTCCCTCTAGGGTGTGAACCCGATTTTCGACCCGGAAAAATCGCTCAAAAATCGCCGCTTGGGCTTCCGGCTCAATCCCAATCCCGGTATCTGAAACTTCAATTCGGACTTGCGGGGCTAGATTATGGCCCGCTGGCGGCTCAGCTAAATAGGCCCGCAGCGTGACCCGGCCACCAGTGCTGGTGAACTTAAGGGCATTGCCCACCAGATTTGCAAACACCTGCAACAGCAAGTCGTAGTTACCCCAAACTGAGGGCAAGTCTGGATCAACTTCTTGAATCAGCTCAATTTCTTGATCTCGGGCATTGAGCTGATAAGTGCGCAGAATTTGCTCTACGGGCTGGGCAATATCAACGGCTTCAAATTGATAGGGTCTTCCCGACTCTAGGCGCGAAAGGTCCAAAACATCGTTAACTAAACGGGTGAGGCGGTCGGTTTCTCGGTTGGCTGTATCAAGAAACTCGCGCCGTTCTGCCTCACTGAGATCTTCGCCGTACTCGTGCAGGGTTTCAATGAAGGATTTAATGTTAAATAAAGGGGTTCTCAGCTCATGAGAAATATTGCTGATGAACTGGCTTTTGGCTTCATTTAGTTCCACTTCCCGGGTAATGTCCTGGACGGTCATCGCGATTCCTTTGGGGTTTTCACGAGACTGATCTAAAACCGTTGTCAGTAAAATTCTCACCGTTCGCTGGGTAGCATCGGTGAGGGCAATCCGAAATTCTGCCCCTTCCCGTTCCCCGGTCGTGATCTGAAACAAGGGGCGAGTTAGTTCCATGCAGACCGCCGCTGGCAGGAGGTGCAGGACATTTGTGCCGATCAACGCCTCTGGCTCCCAGTTAAAAATCCGGCGGGCAGTTGGGTTGGCCAGGATCACCTTCATGTTTGGATCTAGCAGTACTGCCCCATCAGCGATCGTAGAAACCAAGGTTTCTAACTTAGCTTTTTGGGCGGTCAGCTCTTCAATATTTTGTTCTTCATAGCGCTCTAGACGTTCTGCCATATCGTTAAAGCTGTAGATCAGTTCTCCCAGCTCCCCGCCAAAGGGCAGATCAATCCGCTGCTTAAAATTCCCAGCGGCAATATTTTTAACCCCAACCAGCAGCTCTTTAATGGGTCGAGTAATAATCAAGGCATTGGAGACTGCCCCCAGAATCACCATCACCCAGATCGAGATAAACACGGCAATGGTGACATCCCGGGTTAAGTGGGAAGAAGTCACCACCGTCGAGTTGGGATTAATCCCAATCGCCAAGATGCCCAAGTATCGTTTTTCATAAAACAAGGGCATAAATACATCTGTAACCTCCCCGTCCGGCGACAGGTGCTGACGAACCATCGGGGTGTCAGCCTTGGCGATAAAATTCTCCGGCAGTTTAATGATCCGCTGCAGGGTTAAGGAATTGGTTACCTGCGACTCTGAAAACGGAACGCCGTAGTAAATCTCTCCATCTTCATCGGCGTAGAGCATATAGCGCACACTAGACGTGCTGCTATAAAACTTGCGCGAAAATCGGGCCAACTCAGAGTAGTGATGATCTGCCACCAAGGGGGCAACATTGGCTGAGAGTAGTAGACCGAGATCTTGACCAAAGCGGGTATCTTGCAGGCGAGCATCCAGTTGAATTATATTCACAGCCCAAAAGGTCAGCCCACTCATCAGCAGCGATACCACCAGGGTTGCTGCTGCCATCAGCCGAGTTTGGATGTTAAACTCTGACCACCAGCGGGTAATAACGTCTGAGAAGGTTTGAAGTCTATTCAAAGCAACAATAGTTTTGAGCAACGTGTGCTTGCATGTAATCACCCAATCAGGCCAGCAACCTGATCCAAAACACTCTATAATTTAATATTTTTACACGTTCTAATCAGAGAGCAAGATTTTACCCTTGAAGTGTGAGCAGATTACCCGGTTCAAGAAAACAAGTTTCTGCCCGCCTACAACAGTTGCGGTCAAAAAAGCCCTCGGTTTCAGTCCGACGTTTGGCCTATGCCCGCTTTTTTTTATTCTTTCGCCACCTTAATCTTAAGACGCTGAGAAAAACAGCAATCAAAGTCGGAAGACAGCGATTGCCGGGTCTGGCCTCTGAGATGGCCTATAATGCCATGCTGTCGTTGTTTCCAGCCATCTTGGCAGTCTTAACAGCCGTGGGCTTATTTGGTGGGTCTACTCAAGATACCTTCCAGCGGCTGGTATCCCGATGGAGTGAAGTCGCCCCGGAAGAAGTCTCAGCCTTGGTGGGGGGGTTTGGTAACTTTGTGGAAACCCAGCTCTACACGAGCAGCAACGGCAGCTTGTTCTGGCTCAGCTTCGTGGCGGCAATCTGGACCGCTTCGAGTGTGCTTACCTCCGCGATGCTGGCCTTGGATCGGATTTACCAGATCCCCCGAAGGAAGCTACGCCCGTTCTGGAAAACAAAATTGGTGGCCATCGGCTTGACCCTGGGCACGATTGTGCTGTTGATCCTGGCCTCTTTTTTGGTTTTTGTCAGTGATTTAATCATCCGCTGGGTTGCCCAGCAGAGTGGCATCTTTAAATCGGGATTACTCACGCTTTGGCAGCTTTTAGCCTGGCCCTTAGCCCTAGGGATTGTAGCGATCGCTGCCGCTTTTATTTACCGCTATGGTCCTAGCCGCTGGCGATCGGGCACCCCGATTGTTCCCGGTGCGATGCTTGCCGCTTTATTGTGGGCAGGGGTGTCAGGCGGCTTTCGGCTCTACGTCTCTCATTTTGGCAATTACAACCGTGCCTATGGGGCAATTGGGGCAGTCATAATCCTGATGTTGTGGCTCTATCTTAGTTCTCTGGCCCTGTTATTGGGGGCGCAGCTGAATACAACTGTGGGAGAAGATATGCGCTCCCGCTGGAGCATCAAAGCCAGTGTTGCTGAGGCTTCAACCGAATCCACAAAAGAGGATTCAGGTTTCTGAAGTTGAGGAGTGACCATGAAACGGCAACAGATAAGCGGTTAAAGCCCCAATCATGAAGCCGGCCACATTCCGAAATAAAGGCAGCCAATCAGATGTACGGGTGACCACAGGCCCAATCCCAAAGGAAATAAATAGCATTCCCCATAGGGGCGAGAAAATCAGAGCCCACTGCCAGGCAAAAATCTGTCCTTCGTGGCGTGGCCGCCCAGCAAACCCAAAAATTATCCCCCCCATGGTGGCGGTAATCAGGGTTAAGATCCACTGTTCTTGCGGAAGCCCGGGCACAGACTGACAGCCTCCCCGTTGCAAGCAGGTTTCAATTGAGGCTAGGGCTTGCAAGATTGACTGGTCTTCACCGTTATCTCGGACAAAAAATAGATTGCCAAACCGAGTTTGCAGCTCGACCCAGAAAACCCTCGGCAGCAGCGAATAAACATAATCCCCGACATTAAAGTTTAAGAGGTTACCGCCGCGAGAGTCGGCGATCAGCAAGATACTTCTTTTGTCCAGGTCCCAAAAGTCTCTAACGGCCAAGCCAGGAGTACGATCAAACTGCGTTAAGACCCGTAACTTCCACCCTGTTTGCGCTTCAAATTCTTCTAGCTCTGTGACAAGTTTCTCTTCCTGCACGCTCGTCAAAGTCTTTGCCAAGTCAATCACTGGAGTCGGAGACTCTGGCAGCAATTCTGGGGCATCAAAGGCTGCTGCTGGGGAAGTTGTCCAAACCCCTAGTCCCAGCAGAATGACCACCAAAGATATCAGAACTCTCCGCACAGAGAAATACTTCATAGGGGCTTCAGCAAAGTTATAAGTTCAGAGCGTGATACGTTTTGCAGCGATGACCGCTTCGGAAAAATCTTTACACTTTTTTACGTTGTCTTTCATAATAGTACGAGTCTAAAGTCTGCCGCGTCAATCTCTCAGTCTCTGTAAATCTTGGCTTAAGCTTGCCAGACAGCAGGGGAGAATACTAGAATCAGAGTTCGTGTTGAATTTAAGCAAACCATGCCCAAGCTCAAGACTCGTAAGTCTGCGGCCAAGCGCTTCCAAAAAAGTGGAAGTGGCAAGTTTCTACGCCGCAAAGCCTTCAAAAACCATCTTCTAGAGCATAAGTCAACTGCTCGCAAGGCGCGTCTGAGTACCAAAGCAGTGGTAGATGAGCGTGATGCTGACAATGTCCGCCGAATGCTACCTTACCGATAGGCCCAAAGGGAATTAAACAGAAATGACCAGAGTCAAGCGCGGCAATGTTGCCCGGAAACGCCGCAAAAAAGTTTTAAAGTTAGCCAAGGGGTTTCGGGGCTCTCACTCACGCCTATTTCGCGTTGCTAACCAGCAGGTTATGAAGGCGCTGCGGAATGCCTATCGCGATCGCCGCAAGCGTAAAAGAGATTTTCGCCGCCTCTGGATTGTGCGGAT
>JBGTDP010000138.1:0-3940 GCA_041748255.1 Thermosynechococcaceae cyanobacterium
CAGGGAGCTCGGCCAACGCGTCTAGAATCTCGATTCGGTCCGTTGAAGGTTGGCAGGGCAGACTCATGACACTCTCATAGACTTGGGATAGCCTGAAACCTTAGCACACTATCACTTCTATGAGAATGAAATAGCCCTGCAGGGGGCAGTATGAAGCGAGAAATCGTCCTCAATGCAGTATTGGCAATTTTCTTAGGAGCTGCACCTGCTTGGAGTCATGCCAAGGTTTCTCCCCTCTCCGAGCAAGAACATTTCTCCTATGCCAGTCAATCTGGCAACCTGGTCCTAGACTTCTCCAGTGATTTGTTTGGCGAAGATTATTTCTATGGTGGTGCCTACCGGATGACCACCTCTGGAGGCAGTGGGGGCCTGCTAACCCGAGTCCACCTAGATGCACCCTGGGGAGTTCACCAATACAAGTTCTTTGACACGTTCGGTTCAGAGAGGTGTGTAGGCCGTCTGCAAGTCACCTTCAATCGCTACCGCTATATTAATGGCCAACCAACTATCCATGCTAAATGGATTGTGGATGGGAGCGCCAAGGGAGCCCGCTGTACCACAGTCGGCCGAACCTACGTGACTGAAGATATGGTGATTACCGATTGAGTATGCCTCCAGTCGCCCATCTCAAAAGTCCCTAGTTCTTAGGCATTTTGCGCCGGTGTTAGTCATATTGCAAGGGCTTTGGGGAAATTATAGAAGGGCTTACGATGTATAAGAAAATACTAAAACTTGGCTATTATTTAGGAATAGCCATTTGAACGGGGGATGAATTGAATGATGGAAACTCTTGAAGTGTTCCCACTTGGTGGAACAGGTTTTTCAAGTCAAGATGCGCTAACGGGACCTATGATGAGTAACCCAGGTTCTTTAGCCGTTCTTCAAGATAGTTTTAGTGGCATCCATGCTGCTAGCGGAGGCTTTAGTGGTTTACCCTCTGGGTTGCCGGAACTAGGACAACTTTCAACCCTGGGGGCAGTGACTGGCCACAATCAAAACGAAAGCCTAGCATCGGGACCCGCTATTGGTAGTAACAGTAACCCTGAGAAAATCTTGGGGACCCTATCCGCCACCGATGAGGCATCTATCAAGGCTAGTTCAAACCAAGACCCCCTTACTGGGGCTGCAAAAGAGTCTTCTCTGGCTGGCGTTATTCAGGTTAACTTCCAGCCGAGTATCTACACGGACGGTAAAACTGTTCCGGTTCCTAGGGGGTATACTCCAGACTTTGGTTTAGGCTATGACGATGACCAGGGTTATGGCTGGGTCCGACAAGATAGCCTCAGTAGTGCCACTCATCTGCCCTTAAATATCAGCTCAAATGCCCGCGATCGCAACCGTCTTGGGATTGATCAGCGACTGGATACCCTCTTGCACATGCAGTATCCAACTCGTGTTAAGAATCCCACGGCAGTAAAAGTTCCGGCTGCCTGGGAGTATGCCCTACCCAGTGGCAACTACAACGTGACTGTTAGCGTGGGCGATAGTTACACAGACAGTCAACATACTATTAATGTAGAAGGGGTCAATGCTATCAGCCGGTTTCAGAGCAGTGCTTTGCAGGAGTACAAACAAGCTACCGCTCAGGTCAAGGTAACCGACGGCAGGTTGACCATTGATGCGATCAAGGGCAACAACACCAAGATTAACTATGTCGAAATTCAAGCTATTTCTGACTCTAAAACCTTTACGGTTCCCGTTGCAGAGGACGAGAGTGTTTATGCCAGCTATACCGATCCTAACGATAACTTCCTAACTCGATCCTCCGTTAGAGGCGGCCTATTTACAGGGGTTGATGGTGGGATTAGCCCCTCACCTGCAAGGTTTTATCTCAAGTTCAATCTTCCAGATTTTGAGCCAGCGACTCAGGTAACTTCTGCTAAACTTACAGGCTTCTACAACGACGATTACGACCCGACTGATGACAGTACCCATGGCATCTACTTTGTAGCATCTGATACTTGGTCAGAATCAACGATCACCTGGGATAATCAGCCAGGACAAGCCTATGGCCTACCAGAGGCAAGTTTTAATGCTGCTAAAGCAACGGTAGGCAGTTTCATAGACTGGGATATTACCAAAATCGTCAACAAAGAATATCAGGGTGACGGTGTACTCAGCTTATTATTTCACGCCAACGCTGAGGGTTTAGTTGCAGACAATCGGAACTGGGAGTACTTTGCTGAGAAAGAGTTTGACAGTGCTAAAGCATTCCGCCTCCAGCTCACAACCGAGCCAGTTTCCTGAACAGAAAGGATCTAACATCAGACACCTTACTTCCTCAGGACAGATGTAAGGGCATTATGTGAGAATAGCGAAGTTCCATAAAGGCTTGCGATCAGTGGCTAAAGGACTTATTGGGCAAGGCTTTATGGCGGATGGGCGATGAGGGACTCGAACCCCCGACATCCTCGGTGTAAACGAGGCGCTCTACCAACTGAGCTAATCGCCCATGAAATCTTTCAAAGACCCTATCGTAACAAATTAAGCATACCTAAGAATTGATCTTAGAAGCAGGCCGTAGTTAATCTTGAGAGCCTTGTATGATAGCAGCAGATTCAAGGGATGCTTTCTATGCCTGCGGGACGAACCCACGATCGCATTACCCTATGGGGTTTACCTTGGGTCGCTGCTTTTACTTTTATTTTCAGTCATAGCGGCAATCTTACTCTCCTGGTTAGCGGTGGATTTTTGTTTGGGGGCCTGATGTTTGGGCCAGATCTAGATATCCGCTCCCGGCAGTTTAAGCGTTGGGGTTGGCTACGGTGGATTTGGCTGCCCTACCAAAAGGGTCTGCGCCACCGATCGCTGCTTTCCCATGGCCCTGTGATCGGCACCACCCTCCGAGTGGTTTATCTGAGTACCTGGTTAGTCCTTCTGAGCTTTTTAGGGCTTAACCTGATTAATTCCCTCTGGCAGACTTCCTGGCGCTGGCTAGACCTAGTTGAGGGGGTCAAAGGTTCCTTTCTGGGATATACGCAGGCATGGTTAGCGCTTTGGGCCGGATTGGAGGTGGGAGCCATGAGTCATTCTTTCAGCGACTGGGGAAGCTCGATTTGCCGCAGAAAGCCCCGAATTTAACTGCGTAGCTGCTTGCCAATGGCGGATGATAAAAGGGAGGTTTTTGCTTTCTCCGATGCCATCCCTAGGACAGCCTAACTTACAAGTCATTCCTGCCCCCTCTGTGCTAGATCATTCTGTTCCGGTAGCAGCCCCCGCGCTAATTATTCAGATTGACTCGGTTGAAACTGCCCAGCAATTGGTGGCGGTTCTCCAGACCCAGTTGCCTACAGAGACTGTGATTACTTGGGTTTTTGGCGCTGCCAGTCAAGACTTGCCCTTGGCCCAAAACCTGTCATTAGATTCTTGGGAATATCCTTGCAGTGTCTATATCCCGCCCATTTATTCGCAAACCCTGGAAGCCCTACAGGGGTTAATTGAGGTGGTGGCCAAACTGCGATCGCCCCAAGGCGGTTGTCCCTGGGATTTGGCCCAAACCCCCCAAAGCTTAATTCCCTACGTGATTGAAGAAGCCTACGAAGTGGTAGATGCGATTCAACAGGGGGAATCAGCCGCGATCGCGGAGGAACTCGGAGATCTCTTACTGCAAGTTGTTCTGCAGGCTCAAATTGCCAGTGATCAAGCTACCTTTTCACTCACAGAGGTTGCCCAGAAAATTAGCGAAAAACTAATCCGGCGGCATCCTCACGTGTTTGGCGATCTTAAAGTTGAGTCCGTAGCCCAGATACACCAAAACTGGGAGCAAATAAAAGCAACCGAACAAGGAGAGGCTCCCCTACATCAAAAGCTAAGGCACTATGCCCGCAGCCTTCCGCCGTTGATGGCGGGATATAAAATTTCTCAAAAAGCCGCTGCCACCGGCCTAGAATGGGAGGATATTAGCGGCGTCTGGGCCAAATTTTATGAAGAATTAGCTGAG
>JBGTDP010000139.1:0-1699 GCA_041748255.1 Thermosynechococcaceae cyanobacterium
TCAAAGAATGCTTAGGACAAATTCCTTGGATCAGATCCCCCTTTTCCCTTTATAAAGAGGAAAGGGGGGTGATGTGTAGGCTCTAAAACGTGAATTGATATACCTTGACGCCTTAATTTCTATAACCAAGGCCGAATGCCATGACTTCCTTGCCCATTGCTCCCTCTCTTGCCGCGGCGATCGCTGGAGCTTTCAAGAAACAGCAACCTTGGCTGGGGATTACTTTCAGTTCTTTGCTGGGGGGGGTCTTTTCTACTGCGATCGCTGCTATCCCCGTCCTGGGAGCCGAACAGATTTCAGTAATCTCCGGGCCGTTTCAGGTTTCTCTGCCCGTGGAGGCGCTGGAAGTTTATGCCCAAGAGGGCAAGGTAACCGATGACTTTGCCTTTTATGCCAAACGGGCTACCCCCCAGCAACTGACTCAACTGCGGCAGTTACTGCAAATCCGCCTACCCCTGAGCTCGGTTCCGGTGTCTCAGGTGACCTATTCCCCCATCGGTGAAACGCTCCTGCAGGGTTTGGGCCAAATCTTAGAAACAGAGTCGGGCCAGAATGGTTTCTATGGCCTCCGGGCCGCTTTAATTTTAGCGGCTGCTGATCCCCAAGGGTTGACGGTGCTGAATTTGCTGCGCCGATTTCCTTCAAACACAATTCAGTTAAATCTAGACCAGGCGCAACAGTTGACCCAGGAGTTGTCCCAACGCCGCCAAGCCCAAAAAGCCGCGATCGCTACCATTGAGCAAAAAGCCAAAGCGGAGGCGGCAGCGCAAAGCTCTAAAGATTTTCGCCAGCAACCTGACCTGCGCCAGTCCAGCAGCTTTCTCTGGCAGCGGCAAACCTTATCGCTTTCTAGTGGAATGCCGATTGATCTGTATTTGCCTCAGTTTTCCCAAACAAACCCAAAAGCTCTGGTGATTGTGATTTCCCACGGAGCCGGGGGCGATCGCTCTTCCTTTGCCTACCTGGCTGAGCATTTGGCCTCCTATGGGTTTGGCGTGGTGGTTTTAGAGCATCCTGGCAGTAATGCCCGCCGATTTCGCCAATTTTTAGCGGGCTTGGGCAGTGCCCCGGACCCAAAGGATTTAATTAACCGCCCCTTAGAAGTGACGGCGGTCTTGGACCAGCTTCAACGGCAGGCTCAAGCAGATCCGAGTCTCCAGCGGTTGAACCTAAAACAGGTGGGGGTAATCGGCCAATCCCTAGGGGGATATACAGCCCTAGCCTTGGCCGGAGCCCAGATGGACACCCAGCAGCTTGATCGCACTTGCCCTCAGAAACGCTTAAATCTGGCCCGCTTGGTTCAGTGTCAGGTCAAACCTCCAGATATTCCCCCCGCTACTGCCCAAGACCCACGCATTAAAGCAATAGTTGCAATCAATCCAGTCACTAGCAGCCTCTTGGGGCCAAAGGGAGTCAGTCAAATTCAAGTCCCAACGATGATCCTGGCCAGTGGAAATGACACCGTTGCCCCGGCACTCCCGGAGCAGATTCGCCCCTTTACTGCCCTAAATAGTCGCTACAAGTATCTAGCCTTAATCGGCCAAGGAACCCACTTTTCCACCCTAGGACCAATCCCGGCAGGCCAGGAGGTGTTTCCAATTCCTCTGGGTCCAGCCCCGGCGATTGCTCGGGACTACCTCAAGGCCCTGAGCATTGCTTTCTTTCAGACCCACCTGGCCCAGCAGCCGGAATACCAACC
>JBGTDP010000140.1:0-3554 GCA_041748255.1 Thermosynechococcaceae cyanobacterium
TTGTCCTTTGGGATCTTTTTTAGCGTGATCTACTTGGCGATCGCTGAAACTGCCCGCTCAGATCGCCAGGGTCATCAGGCACTTAGGGGCTGGCTAACGGCCCTCAGGGACCGGCGGCTGCTCGTTTACGTTCTGGTGAATATTGTTTTCACCACTTACCTGGCCCAGGTAAACAGCACCCTGCCCTTGTATTTCAAGAACTTTGTCCAATCAGGTCAAGGCTTTGCTGCCCCGGTGATTAGTGGCTTATTCACCTGGCATATTGCCCTGACAGCAGTGTGCCAGCTCCCCGTGGCTCGGGCCCTAAATCGGTTTAGCCGCGCCCGAGCCCTAACGATTTCCGCTTTTTTTTGGGCGGGCGGATTTGTTCTGATCTGGGCCACCGGCGCGACCCCAACCCACTCACTGGCAGGGGCAGTTTTAGGATTGGGCGTCCTGGCGATCGCCACGGTTGCCTATACCCCCGCCGCCTCTTCCCTGGTCGCAGACATTGCCCCGGAGGCTTTGCGGGGGGTGTATCTCTCGATTAACTCCCTTTGCTGGGCCGTGGGTTATTTTATCGGCCCCCCTGTAGGCGGGTTTGCCCTGGATCAGTCCCCCTGGGTTGCCAAGAGCTTTTGGCTGGCCTTGGCCCTGAGTACTAGCGGGGCGATCACTATTCTACAGATTTTAGATCGTCAATTAACTAAATCCTTGGGCTAGCTCATTTCTGGGGCCAGCGCCAGTTAGGGCGATTCCAGTCGTACATGCCGTTAATATCGTATTCCAGGCCATTACCGAGGCGGACCGTACAGTTGCTGAAGGACCGCTCTGTGTCAGTTTCTTCAAAGAACCGCACCACCTTACAGGGAAACCACTCTTGGTGACTACTGGCACTGCTTGGGACCCACTCCCAAAGACTATTAGAGACCTCCAAATAATCACCGATCTTTACCCTCAAAGCTGCGGAGTCGGTATAGGCGGCCAGGTGGATTGGTTGAATTTGCTCTAGCCACTGGGGACCATAGCGATCGCGAATAAACTGCACCGGTCCAGAATCGCGACCCTGAAGCCAGTCATTTAAGAGTTGGGCTTTCCAGGTGTCATTCTGCTCAAAGGCTGCCACGTACTCTAACAACGCCTGACGTTGGTCAGTGGTCAGATCATCTAAAGGATTCAGACTGGGTAAATTAGCTGGGGTAGCGTCAAGATGCTGGCTCAACACTTCTGCCACCTGGAGCAAAATCTGCTGTTGAACATTGGTCAGGGGCACGCCGGCAACTTCGCATTCACTAAAAGCTGCTTGGAGGGCTGCATCAATGTCAGCTTGATTCATAGCGATAAATCTGTTCTCAAATCCCCAGAATTAGAAATGCAAGCCAGATTTAGGGGTTAACGCATATTATCACCAGGGATAAGCTTAAGAAAAACGGATTGTTACCTTCTGAAATGGAAGGAATTTGCCTAGAGGTCCTTAGGACAATCTTTAATCACTCAAACTAGGCAAGAAGCTGACAATTTGAGGAAAGGCAATAATCAGTACCAAAACCAGCAATTGCAGGAGCACAAAGGGAATCACACCGCGATAAATTTGCTCAGTTTTAAGCTCCGGCGGGGCAACGCCGCGCAGATAAAATAGGGCAAATCCAAACGGAGGGGTGAGAAAAGAGGTTTGCAGATTAGCCCCTAAAATAACCCCATACCAGACCAAGTCAATTCCTAAGCTTTGGGCTACAGGAACCAATAGCGGTACAACAATAAAGGCAATTTCAAAAAAGTCAATAAAAAAGCCGAGGACAAAAACACTCAGCATACTGACGATTAAAAATCCGGTTTGCCCCCCTGGCAGGTTAGAGAGCAAGTCAAAAATAAACTGATCCCCACTCAGTCCTCTAAAGACGAGGCTAAAGGCGGTTGAACCAAATAAGATAAAGATCACCATGGTCGTGACCCGCAGGGTGGCATCGGCAACCTGGCGTAGGGTTCCGGGGCTAAATCGCCCGTTGACCCAAGCCAATATCGTCGCGCCTAAGGCCCCCAAGGCTCCGGCTTCAGTTGGGGTGGCAATGCCGACAAAAATGCTTCCCAAGACCAACAGGATTAAACCTAAGGGCGGCACCATTGCTTGCAGAATTCGCAAGCCCAGGGCTTTACCCCTCAGGGTCCGCAGGGAGGCTGGCAGGGCCGGGGCAACTTCAGGCTTTAACCAGGCAACGACGAGGACATGAATCGCAAAGGCTCCAGAAATTAATAACCCTGGCAGCAGTGAGCCCAAAAACAGCGAGCCGACATCCACCCCTAACTGGTCTCCCAGGACCACCAGCACCACACTGGGGGGGATAATCTGCCCCAGTGTGCCAGAGGCGGCAATTACCCCGGCTGCCAGCTCTTTGTTGTAGTTGTAGCGGAGCATAATTGGCAAAGAAATTAGCCCCATGGCCACCACCGTGGCGGCGACCACACCGGTGGTAGCGGCTAAAAGGGCTCCGACCAAAATAACCGCTAAAGCCAAGCCCCCGCGTAATCTGCCAAACAGAATCCCGACGGTTTCAAGGAGGTTCTCTGCTAGCCCTGATTTCTCTAGCATTGAGCCCATAAAGATAAAGTAGGGGATTGCCAGCAGGGTGTAGTTTGACATCGTGCCAAAAATTCGCTGGGGTAAGGCTGTGAGAAAGATTGGGTCAAAAATCCCTAAGCCAATCCCAATCAGGCTAAACAGAATCGCCACCCCGCCCAAGGAAAAGGCCACAGGGTAGCCAATTGCTAAAAATATCAGGGCCGCCCCAAACATTGCCGGCCCCAGCCATTCATAGGCTAGGGTCATGGAATTCCTCCGCTGTGGGTGGTAAATGACCGGTTAAGAAAGCCCAGTTTTTGATTGCCTCGGAAATCCCCTGGAAAATCAGCAGGACAAAGCTGACAATTAACATTGACTTGATTGGGTAACGGGGGAGACCCTGGGGATCGGGGGAGGTTTCTAAAACTGCCCAGGAAGCTGCGATCGCCTCCCAAGAAAAAATAATCCCCATCAAACAAAAGGGAATCAAAAACAGCAGTGTCCCCACTAAATTTGCCAGTGCCTTGCGCCTTGGAGACCAGTTGGTGTAAAGCACATCCACCCGCACATGCTGATCGTGTTTGAGGGTATAGGCTGCCCCCAACAGAAAGACCAGATCAAAAAGATACCACTGACTTTCTAGCCAAGCATTAGAACTAAGATTTTGACCGACAAACCGACCAATGTAGCGACCCAGGACATTCCAGACCCCCACTAACACCATCAGGGGCACTAAAAAGCTGGTCAGCTTTCCAATCTGCTCATTAACAGCATCAATGATCCGGGACAGGCGGAGCAGGGTGGTCAACATTTCTCGCTTAAAACTCAATTTATTGGTGGCAACTCCGCTCTGGAACTAAATTAAGCCCCATTCAGGAGTCGCTACCCTATAGGCATATTAAACTGAGTCCATACACATATCTAAAGTCGCATAGCTATTATCTATGGGGAGAAAAGATCATCGATTCCTAATCCTGATCGTTCTTTGCAGCATTGTGGGGGTTTTACTCGGTGGGAC